>CAZCDD010000001.1:0-43053 GCA_964497405.1 uncultured Hydromonas sp.
TCATGCAAATTATTTTATTGGAAAAAGTATTGAACGTTGGTCAATTGGGCGACGTGGTTAAAGTCAAAGATGGCTACGCACGTAACTATTTGATCCCTCAAGGTAAAGCACGCCGTGCGACCAAAACCGCTATGGCTGAATTCGAAGCGCGCCGTGCTGAGTTGGAAAAAGCTCAAGCTGAAAAATTGGCAGCAGCGCAAGCGGTTGCTGAAAAAATGACCGATTTGAGCATCGAAATCGCTTCTAAAGCGGGTGTGGATGGTCGTTTGTTCGGCTCGATCACCAACGCAGACATCGCTGAAGCACTGAAAGTCAAAGGCTTTGAAGTGAACAAATCACAAGTTCGTGTGGTTGAAGGCAATGTGAAAGCCGTTGGCGCGTACTCAGTAGCAGTTGCCTTGTTCACTGACGTGAACGCGACGATCGCTTTGAACGTTGTGCCAGAAGTTGCTTAATTGACTGCCTGCGCGTTGAGTCAGACGTAGCTCAATACGATGACGGTTGCCGTGTGATTTGACCGCTCATCCTCAAAAACCCCGTTGTTGTTCAACGGGGTTTTTGTATGCGCACACGAGGTAGGCCTCAAGCGTAGCTTCGTGTGTCATTTTTTCGCTCGATGCTTTGTTCGGTCGATTTTCAACGGCAATGCGCAGAGCATTTTATGAGCGGTAATTTGCCGCGACATTGCGGGGCTTTACGTTGTGTTTATGTCGGTGCATGGCTATAATGCACCATTACTTTGTGTGTATTTTTCTTATTCATTAAAGGCAGATTATGAATTTACTTGCCAAATTATTACCGACCCAGAATATTGAGCTGAAAATTGATGCGTCCAGTAAAAAACGGGTGTTTGAGTACGCCTCCATTTTGTTTGAAAACAATCAGGGTGTGGAGCGTTCAAAGGTGTTTGATAGCTTATTGGCGCGTGAGCGCCTCGGCTCAACTGCGCTGGGCAAGGGCGTGGCGATTCCACACGGACGCATCAAAGGTTTGAAAGAGGCGGTTGCTGCGGTCATCAGCGTGAATACCCCTGTGGCGTTTGATGCGCCGGATGCTTTGCCCGTCAGTTTGATGGTGTTTCTATTGGTGCCGGAGCAAGCGACGCAGCAGCATCTGGAGATTTTATCGGAGCTGGCTGAGTTCTTGAGTGATAAAACCAATCGTGAGGCGCTGATGTCGGCGGATTCGGCGGGGGCGGTACTGCAATTGGTGCAGACTTGGGAGCCGGCTCGTCGCAGTTTGGCTTAAACATACCCTTCAACTGGATTTGGCATGCAATCAATCGCAACTTTATACAATGATGTGTCTGCTCCGCTGGGATTGAAATGGCGTGCAGGGCTGGATGGTGCGTTTCGCATCCTGTCTGATTCGCATGCCGGTTCTGCGGAATTGGTCGGGCATTTGAATTTGATTCATGCTTCGCGTATTCAGATCATCGGTCAGGCGGAAAGTGATTTTTTTGATCGCTTGAGTGAGCATCGCCGACTGGAATATTTGAATGATTTTTTGCACTATGGCCAACCGCCGGCTGTGATGATGGCCGATGGCGTGGAGGCACCAGACTTTTTGGTTCAGTGGTGTGAGCAGCATGTGATTGCGTTGTTTTGTACGGCGGAGAGCTCGGCGCGGGTCATTGAGTATCTGCGCGTGTATTTTAACCGCTTGTTTGCTGAGCGTTGCTCGCGCCACGGCGTGTTGATGGATGTACTGGGTGTGGGCGTGTTGATTTCGGGTGAGTCGGGATTGGGTAAATCGGAGTTGGCACTGGAGTTAATCTCGCGTGGTCATGGTTTAGTAGCAGATGATCAGGTAGACTTTGCTCGTGTGGCTCCGGACTTTATTGAAGGACGTTGCCCACCGTTGTTGCAAAATTTGCTGGAAGTACGCGGGATTGGTTTGCTCGATATCAAAACCATTTTTGGGGAAACGGCGGTACGCCGAAAAATCAAGCTGCGACTGATTACCCAGCTGATTCGACGCAATGAGATGGATACCAAGTACGAGCGTTTGCCGATGCAGCATTTGACCGAAAATGTGCTGGGTGTGGATATTCATAAAGTCGTTTTGCCGGTCGCCGCGGGGCGTAACTTGGCGGTTTTGGTCGAAGCCGCAGTGCGCGATACGGTGTTGAAACTGCGCGGGATTAACACCTTGCAGGAGTTTATGCAGCGTCAGCGACAGGCGATGGACGAAACGCGCTTGGATCGATCCAATCATAATATTCAAGGTGAAATTTAGGGTTTAAACCTCGGGTGAGCAATCATGAATTTGGTATTGATTACGGGATTATCGGGCTCGGGTAAAAGCGTGGCCTTGCGTCATTTGGAAGATGTGGGTTATTACTGCGTGGATAATCTGCCGGCGAATTTACTCGAGCCGTTGATCGAGGAAATGAATCGCACCACGCATCCTCATTTGGCCATTAGCATTGATGCGCGCTCTTCGGCGGACTTTGAAAAGCTGCATGATCAAATCGTCGCACTGCGGGCGCAGGGGCGAGAGGTGCACAGCCTTTTTCTCACCGCCAGCGATCAAGCATTGATTCAGCGCTATTCAGAAACGCGTCGGCGCCATCCGCTGTCGCGACTCAGTCAGACCGATGCGGATCAGTCACTCAAAGACAGCATTGATTTGGAACGCACCCGACTCACACCGTTGATTGCGGTGTCGGCGGTGATTGATACCAGTCAGCTCAAGGCCAAACAGTTGCAACGTTATATTCATGATGTCTTGAACTTATCCAATGCTGGTCTGACGGTGCTGTTTCAATCGTTTGGTTTCAAACATGGTCTGCCGCTGGATGCGGACTTTGTCTTTGATGCGCGTTGCTTGCCCAACCCCTTTTATGATCATGAGTTGCGTCCATTGACAGGCTTAGATGCGCCCGTACAGGCGTTTTTGCAAGCGCAGTCGGATACGGCGTTATTGATCGACGATATTGAGCAATTTGTCATGCGCTGGCTGCCACGGTTTGAACAGGATGACCGCAGCTATCTCACCATAGCGATCGGCTGTACCGGGGGGCAACATCGCTCCGTGTATATTGCACAAACTTTAGCGGAACGCATGATTGCCAGTGGTTTTCGCCGAGAAAACCAAGTGCTGGTGCGCCACCGCACCATGAAAACGCACGAGTCCCATTAAAAAATCGCTCCGCAGGAGCGATTTTTTATAGATGCTGGCTCAATGATGCGCGTCGTGTGAGCCCAAGTGCAGCGGTAAATGCTGCTCGGTCCAAAAAATCGTAGCCAATACCAGCAGGCCGATGAGCCAATACCCCAAGGCCAGCGGCAGCACCGTGCCATTGAACGCTTGTCCGATGATGCTGCCCAAAATCGCACCGATTAAGCTGGTGTAGAACCCTGTCCAAGAGGATGCCGAGCCGGCAATCGCACGCATCGGCTCCAGAGAAATTGTATTGAAATTCGGCATCATAATGCTGAAGCAAAATAAACTGGTAGCCAATAACGGCGCAAATAACGCCAATGGCGGATGTCCCTTAAACAGCCAAGCCGTCAAACTCAAAATACTGGTTGATGCCAAAAACAGCCACAGCGCCGTATGTGCCATGCGCCGCATGCCAAAGCGTGCGACCAAGCGCGAATTGGTAAACGCGGCCAAGCCCATGGAGGCCGCAATCGCACCGAACATCAACGGGAAATGCTCGCCGAGGTGATACACATCGCGTTGGAAAATCTGCTCGGACGAGCCGATGTAGGCCATCAGCACCCCTTGCATCATACCGACGGCGGTGGCGTAGCCAAAGGTTGAGCGGTTGTGCACGCATTGCTTGAGGCTGTCCCACATACTCGCCACGGAAATCGGACGGCGGAAATTCGGATCCAGTGTTTCCGGCATACGAGAGATGAACCAAGTGCCCAACACCAGCGCATACAGCAACAAGCCCCAAAAAATACTGTGCCATTCAAAGCGAAACAGCAACAATTGACCCAAGCTCGGCGCAATGATCGGCACGATGATGAACACCATCATAATCATCGACATCACCTGCGACATCCCGTGCCCTGAAAACCGATCGCGCACCATCGCGGCGGTGAGCACGCGCATGGACGCGAGGCCAATGCCTTGCAGCACACGCATGGCCAACAAAAATTCGAAGCTGGGCGAGAGCGCCGCGCCGATGGAGGCGGTGGCAAAAATCCCCAGTCCGAGCAAGACGATGGGGCGGCGGCCAAAATAATCGCCGAGCGCACCATAAATCAACTGGGCGATCGAAAAGCCGATCATATAGGCATAAACCACCCACTGAATATGGTTCGCCTGTTCGGCGACCAAGCCAAAATCATTCGCCATGCGCGGAAAAGCGGGCAGCATGGTGTCGATGGATAGGGCGCCAATCGCCATCATCAAGGCAATCAGGATGATGAATTCGAGGCGACCGATGTGTTCGTTGGGATAGGTTTTAAACGGCAAGGGAACTACTTTCTATGGTGGGTGTTCAATCAAGTGGTTGCTGCTCAGGGGTTTGGTATGGATTCGTGGCTGACCAAGGCCGCATGCGTTAATTGTGCCATCATTTCGATGTGCGCGGGCTCGGTGTTCAAACACGGGATGTAGCGATAGCCCTGACCGCCCTTGTCCAAAAATACCGCCTTGAGCTGGTGCGCGACTTCCTCCAAGGTTTCCAAACAGTCGGCGGAAAAGCCTGGGCAGAGCACATCCACGCGGCGCGTGCCCGATTGTGCCAATTGCGTGAGCCTATCGATGGAATACGGTTGTAGCCATTTTTGCGCACCAAAACGCGATTGGTAGGACATCAATACGGCATCGCTCGGCAGATTAAGCGCCGCAGTTAATGCGGCACTCAAGGCGCGGTGCGTGGCTTCGCATTGCGCTTGGTAGGGATCGCCGCGACGCACATTGCGCTCGGGAATGCCGTGGAAACTGAGCAGAAGTTTATCACCTTGGGCAAAATCGGGCTGACCGTGCGCTTGCCAATAGCGTTGAATCGACTGAGCCAAAGCCGCAATATACGCCGGATGCTCAGGGTAGTCGCGCACCGTGTGCGTGGTGAGCGATAATTTCTGCGCGATGATTTGACGCTCGACTTCCTCCAGTGCCGTTTCTGTGGTGGTCAGTGAGTATTGCGGGTACAGCGGCAGCAGCACCACGCGGTCCATGCCATCATGCGCGATTTGCCGGAGCACCGAGGCGATGGACGGATTTTGGTAGCGCATCGTCCAGTACACGCGCAGATGATTCAGGTTGTTTTGGCTGAAATAATCTTGCAGGGCTTCAGCCTGTGCCTGCGTGATGGCCTTGAGCGGTGCGCCGTTTTCAGGTGCAACCTCGTGATTCCAAATCATTTCATACAACGGTACCAGTCGCGCCGGACGGCGACGCAAAATGATGCCGTTCAAAATCGGTGACCACAGCCATTTGGGTAAATCCACCACGCGCCGGTCGCTTAAAAATTCACGCAAATAACGCGCAATCGCCGGTGCGGTCGGCGCGTCGGGCGAGCCGAGGTTGATCAGTAGAACAGCGGTTTTTGAGTGGTTTGGGGTCATAAATGGATTAAGCAAAATTTTGCATTGCGCGTGAAAGGAGTTTGGCGGTCACATCCACCAATGGAATCACGCGATCATACGCCATGCGTGACGGGCCGATCACGCCGAGCGTGCCGATGACTTGATTGTTCACGGTGTACGGCGCAGAGATCAGTGAGACGCCATCAAACGGCAGGGTGTCGGACTCACCGCCGATGAATACCTGAATACCGCCGGCGGTGCGCGTTTGCTCCAGCAGTTGCAGCAGGCGGGTTTTTTCGTCGAACAGGTCAAACGTCATGCGCAGCCGTTCCATATTATTGGCAAACTCACTCACATCCAGCAGGTGACGCTCGCCTTTGACGATCAGCGTTTCGTCGTCGGCTGGTTCGCTTTGAGTCGGCGTGACGGCCTGTTGCATGAGTATGGAAACATCGCGTTGCAGATGATTGAGCTCGCGCATCAATTCGAGGCGAATGTGATCAAAGGTTTTGCCCGCAAAGTGCGTGTTCAGATAGTTGGCTGCTGAAACCAATTGGCTGGGCGTATAAGTGTGTGCTAACTGCAATAGGCGGTTTTGAATATCGCCTTCCGGTGTCACCAGTACCACCAGAATACGGTTTGGCGAGAGTTGCAGGAAATCAATTTGACCGAAGACCTGCGAGCGCTTGGGCGTGGCAATGATGCCCGCAAAGTGTGAGAGCTGCGAGAGTGTCTGAGCCGCATGATTCGCCATACGGGTCGGGGTGTCGGCTGCAAACGCGGTCAACTCGCGTTCGGACAAACTCGCCGATTCATCCGCAGAGAATTGCCCCGCCGTCATCATCGCATCAACGAAAAAGCGATAGCCTGCCGGCGTCGGAATGCGTCCGGCGGAGGTGTGTGGGCTGGTGATAAAGCCCAGATGCTCCAACTCGGCCATGACATTGCGCACGGTGGCGGGCGAGAGCGACAGCCCCGCGCTGTGCGTGAGCGCTTGCGAACCCACAGGGGTTCCCTGTGCGATGTATTGGTGAACCAAGGTGGTCAGCAGGCGGCTGGCACGTTCGTCTAAACTCATGGTGTGGGTGTGAACAGCAAAGCTTGAATATAAAGCTGCATTGTAGCAAACTGCATCGCTCATCGTCCTAATCATTGTCATTAACAATTGGCATTGACAATACGCGAAAGCCAGTGATAGCCTGCACCTATTTATCACACAGGCACTTATGAAAAAAATCACCTTGCTATCATGGAGCAGCGGCAAAGACAGCGCATGGGCGCTGCATACCCTGCGCCAAGATCCCGAGATCGAACTGGTTGGATTGTTTTGTACGGTCAATCAGGCGTTCAGCCGCGTTGCCATGCACGGCGTGCGCACCGAGCTGCTGCAACGGCAAGCAGAGGCGGCCGGTTTGCCGCTGCACATCATTTACATCCCCTATCCATGCAGCAATGAGCAATACGCACAGGTTATGAGCGAATTCGTCGAGCAGGCTAAAGGGGATGGTGTGACGCATTTTGCCTTTGGTGATCTTTTTCTGGAGGACGTGCGCCGCTACCGCGAAGAGCGTATGCAAGGCACGGGCATCACGCCGATCTTCCCGTTGTGGGGTGCGAATACCGCCGAGCTGTCGCAAACCATGCTCGCCGCTGGTTTGAAATCTGTCTTGACCTGCGTCAATCCCAAACAACTGCCTAAAGAATTCGCCGGACGTACCTTTGATGCGGCATTGTTGCGCGATCTGCCGCAGGACGTGGATCCGTGTGGGGAAAATGGCGAGTTTCACAGCTTTGCGTTTGCCGGACCGATGTTTGCGCAGCCGATACCGTTCACCATCGGCGAAACCGTGGAGCGCGATGGCTTTGTGTTTACTGATTTAGTGCCGTGATAGAGGGCAAATCATGTTATTAAACGACTATTTGGGCATACGCCTGCCGTTGATTCAAGCGCCGATGGCGGGCATACAAGGCAGCGCGATGACCGTAGCGGTGTCCAATGTGGGTGCGCTCGGTTCATTGCCTTGCGGGATGTTGTCGCAGGAGGAGCTGCGCATCGAACTGACGGCGATTCGGGTGCAGACCGATCAGCCGTTCAATGTGAATTTTTTCTGCCATGCATCGCCCACAGTGGACGAAGCGACGATGCACGCGTGGCGCGCAGCGTTGCAACCGTATTACGACGAGTTGGGTTTGTCCCTCAATCCGATCAGCAGTAGCCCCAGCCGTGTGCCGTTTGACGCGGCATTCGCCGAAATTTTGAGCGAATACAAACCGCCGGTGGTGAGCTTTCACTTTGGCTTGCCGTCCGAAGATTTGCTGCGCTATGTGCGCTCGTGGGGCGCGAAAATCATGTCCTCGGCGACAACGGTCGCGGAGGCGGTTTGGCTGGAGCAGCACGGCGCGGATGTCATCATCGCTCAGGGCTTGGAAGCGGGCGGGCATCGTGGAATGTTTCTGAGCGACGATTTGAGCACGCAGTTGGGCACATTGCCTTTGCTGTCGCGTATCTTGCAGGCCGTGCGTGTACCTGTGGTTGCGGCGGGTGGAATCGCTGATGCGCAGGGCGTGGCGGCGATGATGCGGCTCGGCGCGGCGGGTGTACAGGTCGGTACGGCGTATATGCTGTGCGATGAGGCCAAAACCAGCGCGCTGCATCGAGCGGCGTTATCGGGTGCGGGGGCAGAACATACGGCGCTGACCAATCTGCTTTCGGGTCGTCCGGCGCGTGGCCTCGTCAATCGCCTGATGCGTGAACTGGGCGCGATGAGTTCGGTTGCGCCACCATTTCCGCTGGCAACGGCGGATGTCGCGCCGCTGCGCGCGCGGGCAGAAGCGAGTGGTAGTGGTGATTTTTCACCGCTGTGGGCGGGGCAAAATACCCTCGGCTGTCGCGCCATACCTGCGGCAGAGTTGACTGCGCAATTGTGTGATGGGCTTTAAGCTCTGTTTGCCCGTGATTTGAATCGGGTTTAGAAAAGGACTATATCATGATCTACCAAGCAGATACGAATCGCTACCATGACATGCAATACCGCCGTTGTGGTCGCAGTGGTTTGAAACTACCGGCGATTTCGCTCGGGCTGTGGCACAACTTTGGTGGTGTGGATACGTTTGAGCACTACAGGCAAACGCTGCGCACGGCGTTTGATTCTGGGGTGACGCATTTTGACTTGGCGAATAATTATGGCCCGCCGCCTGGCTCGGCAGAGGAGAATTTCGGTGCGTTGCTTCAGCGTGATTTTGCGCCGTATCGGGATGAGCTGATTATTTCATCCAAAGCGGGCTATACCATGTGGGACGGGCCGTACGGTGATTTTGGCTCGAAAAAGTATTTGGTCGCGAGTTTGGATCAAAGTCTGCAACGCATGGGGCTGGATTATGTCGATATTTTTTATCATCATCGGCCTGATCCGGATACACCGCTGTATGAAACCATGAGCGCGCTGGATTTGCTGGTGCGACAGGGCAAGGCGCTGTACGTTGGTTTGTCGAATTATCCCGCGCCATTGGCGGCGCAGGCGATGAATCTGCTGCGTGAGCTGGGTACGCCGTGCTTGATTCATCAGCCGCGTTACTCGATGTTCGATCGTTGGGTGGAGGGCGGTTTGCTGGATGTGCTGGCGGATCAGGGCGTCGGCTGCATTCCGTTTTCACCGTTGGCGCAGGGCATGCTGACGAACCGTTATTTGAACGGAATTCCGGCAGATTCGCGCGCGGCCAAGGCGCATGGCTTTTTAAAAACCGAGCAGATTACCGAGGCGCGCTTGGTGCAGATTCGCGCGTTAAATGAGCTGGCTCTCTCCCGTGGGCAGAGCTTGGCACAAATGGCGCTGGCATGGCTGCTCAAAAATCCGCGCGTGACGTCGGTTTTGGTCGGTGCGAGCAGCGCGACGCAGTTGCGCGATTCGTTAGCATGTTTGGCGCGCTTGGATTTTGCGGCGGATGAGTTGAACGCCATCGAAACGATTTTGGCTTAAATCTCCGGCACGCGCGCACGTCAGGCGGCGTGCCGATTGTTTCGGCTGACGCAATGCTTTACAATGCGCGCATGAATTCAAATCGCACCCTTCCTCATTGCTCCTATGATGTGGGTGTTCGCACAGTCGCTCTGGTTGGGCGACTTGCGCCGGACACCTCGCCCGAGCCGTTGCTGCACGTGATTCGCTTGATTGCGGACATGGGCAAGCAGGTGGTGATCGAGGCGCGCACCCATGATTTTTTCAAGCTCCAGGATTATCCGCGCGTGGAACTGGCGGAAATTGGCAATATTGCCGATGTGCTGGTTTCGGTCGGTGGGGATGGCACCATGCTCGGTGTGGCGCGCGAAGTGGCGCCGTATGGCGTGCCCTTGATCGGAATTAACCAAGGGCATTTGGGCTTCATCACCGATGTGGCTTTGAATGATGCATCGGCGGTGTTGCGCGAGATTTTGCTCAACAAACGCTTTGAGGTCGAAGCACGCGATATGCTGCAAGTCAAAGTGGTGCGCGAAGGCAAAGAACTGTTCTCCAGTACCGCGCTCAACGACGTGGTGGTGGCGCGGCGCAGCGTCGAGGGCATGATGGAGCTGAATGTGAATGTGGACGATGGCTTTATGTATCGCCAGCGCGCCGATTCGCTCATCATTGCGACGCCGACCGGCTCAACGGCGTACTCGCTGGCGGCGAATGGGCCGATTTTGCATCCGCAATTGGCGGGGATTACGCTGGTGCCGGTGGCGCCACAGTCCTTGTCCAATCGGCCGATTGTCCTGCCGAATACCAGCAAAATTCAGATTGAAATCACATCCAACCGTGAAGCGGCGATCCACTGCGATACGCAGGTGTATTCGTATGTGCGCAAGGGCGATCAACTGAACATCCAGCTCGCGCCGCATCAGTCGATTTTCTGGCATCCGCTGTCCTACAACTATTTTGCGACGCTGCGCCAAAAACTCCATTGGCAGCTCAACCCGTCGCGTCCGATGTAATTGAACCGCATATGTTGATTCGCCTCAGTCTGCGCCACTTTGTGATTGTGAAGTCCCTCGATTTGGACATCGAGTCGGGCTTTACCGTGCTCACGGGTGAGACGGGGGCGGGTAAATCGATTTTGCTCGATGCGATTGGCCTGCTGCTGGGCGAACGCGCCGACGCGAGCTTGGTCGCACAGGGCGCGGATAAAACCGAGATTTCGGCGGAGTTTGAGGTGGACGATGAGGTTGCGGCATGGCTGAGCGAACAGGAGCTCAATGCTGACGAAGCCGACCTCGTACTGATTCGCCGCACCATTGATACGCAGGGCAAAAGCCGAGCGTTCATCAACGGCGTGGCGGTGACACTGACGCAACTGCGCGAGCTGGGCGAACGCTTGGTGCACATTCACGGTCAACACGCGCATCAACTGCTGCTCAAGCCCACCTCGCAGCGCGATCTACTTGACAATCACGCGCAACTGGGCGAACAGCGCACCGCGGTGCGCGAAGCGTACCAGCACTGGCAAAGCGCACAAAAATTGCGCACGCAGGCCGAGCAGGACGTGGCGCACATCGGCGAGCGCCTCGACGCGCTGCAATGGCAATTGGACGGATTGAATACCCTCGCACCGCAGGCCGACGAGTGGGACACGCTGTCCGCCGAGCATTCGCGTTTGGCACACGCCACCACGCTGATTCAGGGCAGTTCGGCAGCGGCACATGCCTTGATCGAAGACGATCGTGCGCTCACCGATCAGGTGCGCGAGCAAATGAATGCCGTGTCCTCGTTGGCGCGCTTGGACGAGCGGCTGAACGAAGTGGTCGAGCTGCTTGATTCGGCGCTGATCCAGTTGCAAGAAGCCGGTCACAGCCTCAATCACTACACCCAGCGCGCCGATTTGGACGAATCGCGTTGGGATGAAATTGACCGCCGCATGAGCGCGTGGCATGAACAGGCGCGTAAATTGCGCATCGAGCCGGAACAATTGCACGCGCATTGGCAGGAATTGCAAAGTCAACTGGCGCAATTGCAGCACGGTATGGATTTAGATGCGCTGCAACAGGCAGAGCAAAAAGCTTATGCCGTATTTGAGCAGAATGCCTTGAAACTGCGCCAAGCGCGACAAAAAGCCGCCAAACAATTGGCCAAAGCTGTGACCGCCAGTATGCAAACGCTGAACATGACCGGCGGGCAGTTTGACATCGCCATCACCGAGGCGGCGCCATCGGCGCAGGGCATGGATGCGATTGAATTTCAAGTGGCGGGGCACGCCGGTGTGGCGCTGCAAGCTTTGCACAAAGTCGCATCCGGTGGTGAACTGGCGCGCATCAGCTTGGCACTGTCGGTCATCACCAGCGCGGCCAATCCAGTACCAACGCTGATTTTTGACGAGGTCGATTCGGGTATCGGCGGCGCCGTGGCTGAGGTGGTCGGGCGTTTACTCGCACAGATCGGGCACAACCGCCAAGTGCTGTGTGTGACGCATTTACCACAGGTGGCGGCGCAGGGTACGCATCACTGGCGCGTCTCGAAAACCACGCTCAATGGTGCGACCTACTCCACCATCGAAGTGCTCGATGACGCACAGCGCATCGATGAAATCGCCCGTATGCTGGGCGGTGTGACCATTACGGCGGCTACGCGCGAGCACGCGCAAGAGATGCTGGCCAATCGCTTGCAGTCGTAATCAAGCCGACTCGGCGGTGATTCCACCGCCTTACGACACAGCCCACGCTGTTGAAAAATTCCACTTTTCGCAAAACTTTGTCTTACAATACAAAACTTTCAATGCGCTTGGCGTACAACCGTGGCGCACTGGATGCCACGCGGCTGGGCATGGGGTTGTGTCGTATGACAACGCTGTGTGTTTGACCGAATAGTCACGATTTTGGATGAAGGTTCCAGATGAATCCGCCCGTTTTCCCTTCTGATTCAGAGCAAGATCCGGTATTTCCACAGCATCAGTTTGTGCAATGGTTGCGCGATGTCGCGCCGTATGTGCACACCTTTCACAATAAAACCTTTGTGATCGCCTTTGGCGGCGAGCTGATCGAAAGTGGCGATCTGGAAGATTTGGTGTTTGATGTCAGCCTGCTCAAAGCCATGGGCATGCGCATCGTACTGATCCCGGGCGCGCGCCCGCAGATCGAAAAACAACTGGCGTTGCGCCAAATTCCATCTGAGTTTGTCAATGGCATTCGCGTGACCAATGCGGCCACGCTCGAAGCGGTGAAAGAGGCGTGCGGCGCATCGCGTCTGTCGGTGGAAGCGGCGTTTAGTCAAGGGCTGCCGAATACGCCGATGGCGGGCTCATCGATTCATGTGGTTTCGGGCAACTTCATCACCGCCAAACCGATCGGCGTGATCAATGGCGTGGATTATCAACATGCCGGTATCGTGCGTAAAGTCAACCGCGAAGCGATTGAATCGCAGCTCAAGGCCGATCAGGTCGTACTGATTTCACCGCTCGGTTTTTCACCGACCGGTGAAGTATTCAATTTATCCACACCGGAGCTGGCCTCAGCGGTCGCCAGCCAGATTCATGCGGACAAACTCATCATACTCTCGCACGAAGATGTCTTGGATGCCGAAGGCAATCAAATTCAAACCATGGATGTGCGTGAGGCGGAGGCGCTGGAGGAAACCCTGCCAGTTGGCAGTTTCCTGCGTCAGACGTTGGCGGCCTTGTGCGATGCGGTCAATGCGGGCGTGGCGCGCACGCATATCGTTCCGGCCAAGCTCGATGGTGGCGTGCTGTTGGAGTTGTTCCAGCACGATGGCGTTGGCTGCATGGTGACGCAAAACAGCTTGGAAAGTCTGCGCGAGGCGACGATTGACGATCTGGGCGGGATTTTGCAGTTGATCGCGCCGCTGGAGCAGGATGGCACGCTGGTGCCGCGTGGCCGTGAAAAGTTGGAGGCCGAGCTGCCGTTTTTCAGCGTATTGGAGTATGACAGTGTGATTTTCGGCTGTGCGGCGCTGTATCCGTTCAAAGAAGAATCCATGGGCGAAATGGCGTGTTTTTCTGTGGATACGACGATGCAGGGTATGGGTTTTGGCGAACGCATGCTGGAGCACATCGAGGCGCGGGCGCGGCGCGAAGGTATTAAAGAATTGTTCGTGCTGACCACGCGCACGGCACATTGGTTCCTCAAGCATGGATTTGTACCGGGAACGGTGAATGATTTGCCCGACAATCGCCAGAAGATTTATAATTGGCAGCGTCGTTCACAAATTTTTGTGAAAAAACTAAAACCATAACAGAGGGAATACTATGACACGAATGGTGCAATGCGTCCGTTTGGGACACGAAGCAGAAGGCTTGGATTTTCCACCGGTACCCGGTGCTTTGGGGCAAAAGGTGTATGACAGCGTCTCCAAAGAGGGCTGGCAGCAGTGGCTCAAGCATCAAACCATGCTGATTAACGAAAATCGTTTGTCCATGCTGGATCCACGCGCACGTCAATATTTGCTCAAGCAGTGTGAGGCATTCTTCTTTGGTGAAGGTGCTGACGCCGCTGCGGGCTATGTGCCGCAGAGCTAAAGCCCAGCCATTGAATCTGTGCATTTGAATCGGCTCGCTGAGATATCGGCGAGCCGTTTGCTTTAATGATAACTATTTGTATTTAAATAAGATTTTTTATCGCGGTGATTCGGCATAAAATCGGCCTTCGGTTTGACAAGCAGGGTTTGACAGAGTAAAATGCACCTGTTAAATCGTCTAAGTCTATGATTTTGGCGAGTTTTTGTATGAATTCAATGGCGTGAGCGGGTGTTGAGTCACCTGAGTTTTTTTGTGCTCGCGTTCAGGATGTTCGGGATAATGGCAACGGTCTGCGTTGGCGTGCGGTGGTTTTTTGATGCGCGTTGTGGAGCGGCCGAGGCCTCAATGGAAACTATATGATTTTAAAAAAATGGATGAAAGCAGTCGTGGTCGCGCTCACAGGCTTGAGCTTGACCTTCGGCAGCGCGTCGGCCATGGCTGATGATGGTTTTGCGCAAAAATTATTGGGCAAAGCCATGCAATTGATCGGTGTGAAATACCGCTTTGGCGGTACCAATCCGGAAACGGGCTTGGATTGCAGCGGTTATGTGCAATACGTGTACAAATCGTCGGTGGGTGTGAGCTTGCCACGCACTGCTTCGGAGCAAGCGCGTGTGGGTGAACGTGTGGCGACATCGGATGTGCGTCCGGGCGATATGGTGTTTTTCAATACCCGTGGTTTTAGTAATTCGCATGTGGGGATTTATGTGGGTAATGGGATGTTCATTCACTCGCCCAATTCTCGCTCGCATGTGCGTTTTGATAATTTAGAGTCGGGTTACTGGAAGACCAAATTCACCGGCGTGCGCCGTGTATCGTCTAATTCAGGTGGCTCGTCATTCTATGATAATGCGCCTAAAGGTATGTAAAGCGTTTTGACGACAGAGATGATGCAAAAGCCCGACTTGAGTCGGGCTTTTTTTGTATTCAATTTTAGCTGCGCAGTGCTTCAATCGTCGCCCAGCGCCATTAATTGCTCGGCTTGATATTCCGCAGCCAAAGCGTTGAACATATCGTCCAAATCACCCGCCATCATCGCTTCAATTTTGTACCAGGTCAGATTGACGCGGTGATCGGTGATCCGTCCCTGCGGGAAATTGTAGGTGCGGATGCGTTCGGAGCGATCGCCTGAGCCGACCAGTGACTTGCGCGTGGCGGCTTGTTCGGCGTGTTGTGCCTGCACCTGCGCATCGCGAATGCGTGTGACCAGTACTTTCATGGCTTTTTCTTTGTTGCGGTGCTGACTGCGATCGTCTTGGCATTCCACCACAGTGCCAGTGGGCAGGTGGGTGATGCGCACGGCGGAATCGGTTTTGTTGATGTGCTGACCGCCTGCGCCAGAGGCGCGGAAGGTGTCGATGCGTAAATCCGCTGGATTCAGTTCAATTTCCCCCACTTCAGTGGCCTCGGGCATGACGGCGACGGTGCAGGCTGAGGTGTGGATGCGGCCTTGTGCTTCGGTTTCGGGCACGCGCTGCACGCGGTGACCGCCAGACTCGAATTTCATGGTGGCGTACACATCGGTGCCGGAGAGTTCCGCGATGACTTCTCGGTAGCCGCCCAGATCGGAGGGCGACTCGCTCATCAGTTCAACGCGCCAGCCACGGCGCTCGGCATAGCGGCTGTACATGCGCAGCAGATCGGCGGCAAACAGGGCGGATTCTTCGCCGCCCGTGCCGGCGCGGATTTCGAGCATGACGTTGCGTGTGTCGTTTTCGTCCTTCGGAATCAGCATGGTGCGCAATTGGCTTTGCAGTATTTCGAGCTGCTCTTTGCCGTTTTGGATTTCTTCGTTGGCAAAGGCTTTCATCTCCGGATCGGACAGCATTTCTTCGGCGCTGGCGATGTCGGCTTCGGTTTGGGTGTAGCGCTGAAAGGTTTCCACCACGGGCGTGATTTCGGACAGCTCGCGCGTGAGTTTGCGGTAGTTGTCGATGTCGTCGGTCACGTCGGGTGACTGGAGTAATTGGTTGATTTCGAGGTGACGCTCAACCAATTGGTTGAGTTTGTCGCGCATGGAGGCTTTCATAGGCGGTGCGGTACAAAAATTGCGCTGGGCGCGGGGTGAATGCGAAAGGACTGAACCTGCTGGAACGGGCTATCGAAGCGTGAGCGCTCTGGCGCTAATGTTCGCCGTTGTCATTATTGGGTGTGTTGTCATCCGTCGGCTCGTTCAGCCAGTTGTGCGAGACCAGCTGCCATGCTTGGCGCAGTTCTTCATTTGGACTTTGTACCCCGACGGTGGGCTCGTGCAGCAGTTTGTTGGTCAGGCGTTGCGCCAGTTGTCCGCAGAGGTTTTGTACGGCTTGTAATGTGGCGGCGGAGAGTTCACCGCGCTCTTGCAGGCTGTTGAGCGAGCCCAACACTCGTTCCAGCTCGGTCTGGCGCACGCGTTCAGCCCGCGCGCGCAGATTCAGCACGCGCGGCATGTGGGCGCGGCGTTGTTGCTCTTCGACAAACAGTTGGACTTGCGCTTCTACGATTTTTTGCGCATCGTTGAGTGCGGCCGTGCGTTGCGCGCTGTTGTGCGCGACGATGTTGGATAGGTCGTCCACGGTGTACACGTAGGCGTCGTCTAATTGACTCACCGCTGATTCGATGTCGCGTGGTACACCCAGATCAACCATAACCACGGGGCGGCGACGGCGTGCTTTGATCGCTGCTTCCACCATGCCCAAGCCGATGATGGGCAGGGTGCTGGCGGTGCAGGTGACCACCACGTCAAACCGTGGCAATTGCTCGGGTAACTCGGTCAGGCGGATGGCTTGAGCGTTGGGAGTGGGGTGGGCGGCCAGTAAATCCTGCGCGCGCTCCAGCGAGCGATTGGCCACGGTGAGGCTGTGCGGTTGCGCGCCGACGATGTGCGCGGCGACGACATCCATCATTTCGCCCGCGCCGACCAGCAGGACGTTGAGTTTGTGAAAATCTTCAAAGACGCGTTTGGCGAGCTTGACCGCAGCAGCGGCCATGGAAACGGAGTGTTCGCCAATTGCGGTGTTGGTGCGCACGTCTTTGGCGACGGCAAAGCTTTTTTCAAACCATTGACGCAGTTCGGTCCCCATGGTGTTGGCTTCGAGTGCGATGCGTGCCGCTTGCTTCATCTGTCCCAAAATTTGCGGTTCGCCCAGCACCATCGAGTTCATGCCACTGGCAACGGCAAAAGCATGGCTCATGGCGGATTCATCGTGCAGCACATACATATGCTGGCTCAGTTCGTCCAATGGTACGCGGTGGTATTCGGCCAGCCACTGCAAAATGGCGTGTTCTGCGGCGGCTCCTGCGGTGGGCATACAGCCGTAAACCTCCATGCGGTTGCAGGTGGACAATACCGCCAACTGCGCCGTACCCTGCGAGGGCTGCGTCAGTGTGGTTTGTAGGGCTGGTAGGGCGTGGTTGAGCTCGGACGGCGCAAACGCGATCCGCTCACGCAATGCGAGCGGAGCGGTGGTATGGTTTAAGCCGATAACAAACAACGCCATAGTTCAAGGAAAAAGGTTCGAGTGGGACTCAAAATGAGTAAAAGCTTGAGCGGCTTTTACGAAACTTGGTATTATACCTGCCAAATGGCGAATCGGCTATGCGCAATGACCTTTAGCTTGGGGAAAATCCGCGTTGTTCCGTAGGCGCTGACTCATCATATCACAAAGGTTTTATATGTTTTTTCAACAAGAGTTGTGGCTCATCATCGTCGGTCTAATCGTCGCGAAGGTGGTGCAAAAGACCAATCAATCGCCCGTGCCCTATCAATCCATTGCGCTGTGGTCGTGCTTATTCAGCTTGATTGTGGGGGAGTTGGGCATGTTGACACAGCTCTTTTTTCCATCTGACTTGCTGGGCTTGGTTTTGACTGCGTTGGCGGCGCTGATTGCGGCTAAAGTGGTGATCGGCGGGCGAACGGGCGCACGCGCCTCATCAAACAACTCATCACGCACGCCCAAAAAATCACGCGCTAAAAAATAAGCGCCTTAGGTCAGTGGTGGCTAACTCTCAATGAGTATTGCGTGCTCTCAGGGTGAGCCGTCGTAATGTGCGTACAAGCACCGATAAGGTGCACTCAGGTACAGTATGGGCATCCACCGCATTCTGTACATTATTTACTAAATCTTTGGTATGTTGGGTCTATTGCCAAATGATTTTCTATTTTTCTCCTGATTATTAAGATAAAACCGCAAAATTAATGTGGCTTTTGGTCTGATTCACTTTGAATTTGCACCATGATGGTGCTACGATGTAAGCCGTTACATTTTGTTAATTGTCACATCATCCCAAGCGAATATTGATAAAAATCATGATGGTGGTATTCGCTCATGGGCTTTAGGAGAATCATAATGAATCAGTCAGTGAAATTGGCCGGTGTTTTTCTTTTGGCCATCATTTTGTGGTTTATGCCTCATCCCGCTGGTTTGACCGATCAAGCATGGCATATTTTTGTCGCGTTTATTGCCGCGATTATTGCGATTATCTTGAATGCAACCTCGATTTTGGCCGCCTCTTTGATTGCCACGGCGGTGGTGGTGTTCACTAAATCCATGGCGCCAGCTAAGGCGTATGAGGGCTTTTCGCAAGGATTTGTGATTTTAATTGTGGTCGCGTTTTTGATTTCCAACGTGGTGGTAAAAACCGGTTTGGGTAAACGCATCGCGTTGACCATGATTAAATGGTTTGGTAAATCCAGTCTTGGTCTGGGCTACTCGCTGATGGCGACGGATATGATTTTGGCGCCGGCGTTTCCGAGTAATACTGCGCGTTCCGGTGTGCTCTATCCGATTGCGCTGTCGCTGGCGATGGACAGCGGCTCCGATCCAGAGCATGGTACGCAAAAACGTTTGGGCAGCTATTTGATGATGCTCTCGATTGCCGGGTTGACCATTTCATCTGGTATGTGGGTGACCGCAATGGCGGCGAATCTGGCCGGTGTGGAAATGGCTAAGGCACTGGGTGTGAATATCACACCGCTCAGTTGGCTGCTGTATGCGCTGGTGCCGTCTATCGCGGGGTTTATTTTGATCCCGTGGTTTTTGTACAAGGTGATGTCGCCTGAAATGAAAGCAACGCCACAAGCTCCGGTCATGGCGAAAAAGATGCTGGCGGAGTTGGGCCCTATGTCGGGGTTGGAAAAGCTCACCGCGGTGATTTTCTTATTGATGGTATTTTGCTGGGGATTTAGCGATCAGATCAATAAAATGTTCCCAAGTCTGAACATCGAGCGCACAGCGGTGGCTTTGCTCGGTTTGGCGGTATTGCTCATCGCCAAGGCGTTTAATGACGATGATTTGAAAAAACAGGGCACTGCGCTGACCACTTTTATCTGGTTTGCGCTGCTGTACGCGCTCAGTACGGGCTTGAACAGTTCGGGTTTCATGGCCTACGCTGGTAAAATTTTGACCAACTACGTCGCCGGTATGCCGTGGCTGTGGGTGTATGTGATTTTGGTGGTCGGCTATGTGTTGATTCACTATCTGTTTGTGAGCCAAACCGCGCAGATGATGGCGCTGTTCAGCGTGTTTTTGGCGGTGGGTATTGCCTCCGGTGTGAATCCGACGCTGCTGGCGATGATGCTTTTGCTTGCGACCAACTTTAACTCCGCCATCACACCGCAAGGCTCCAGCGCCAATGTCCTGTTCGCCGGTAGCGGCTATCTGACTACCAGCGAAATTTACTGGTACGGCGGTTTGGTCACGGTGCTCAATACCGTGCTGTTCCTGACCTTGGGTTCGGCGTGGATTCTGCTGGTGTATAAAATGATTGGCTAAACCTCGATGGATCGACGCATCGCCAAGCCCTGAGCGCCCTCAGGGCTTTTTTTCATCGCACAACACTGATAACACGGGCATTACCGCATGGTACAATCTGCGAAATTTGCCGGACAGCGGGTTGCGCGTGTGCTCAACCCTGCTGTTGGTGTTTGATGACAGCGGGCGACGCAACCCAAAAAATGAGTCGCCCCGAATATGAACTGGTAAACCCATGACGAAACCCTCTATTTCGCCCAACGCATCCGCTCATAGCGACGAGCACGATCATCTGAATTGGATTGAGCAGCCACTGCCGGATGTGCGGCAGAATGAAACCGCTTTGGACAGCGGGGCTTTGGCTAAATTCAAGGACATCGTGCGTTTTGCCAGCCAGTATTGGGGGGGAATGAGTGCGATTGCCTTGGTCGCGGTTTTTATCATTGCGCTGATCTTGGTGGTCACCAACGATGGTGTGTACAACTGGGCGCGCGAGTACGTGATTCGCACCGATGCGGCTTTGAGTGCGGGCGCTTGGGTCGCCTTTGGCAAACGGGTTTTCGCTGTTTTGGCGGCCTTGGCAGTGGTCGGGCTGGCTTATAAAGCATTGCTGCGTTATACCCAAATCGGTGCGGAGCGCATCCATGCGTGGGGCTTGTCTTTTGTCGTGCTGTTGTTGGCCACCATCAATGTCAAGCTCGGGGTTGAGCTGATTGAATGGTCGGGCGTGTTTTGGGAAGATGTGAAAAATAAAAACGTTGAGGCGTTTATCCCCGGACTGGTTTGGTTTGCCAAGCTGGCGTTTGCCAGTATCTTGGTGAGCGTTTACCGTATCTTTTTCAGCCAATTACTACAAATCCGCTGGCGCACTTGGCTCACCGAGCAGTTCAGTGAGCGTTATTTCGCGCACAATCGCTTTTATCATCTGGAGCAAATTCACGGCCAGGATAACCCCGACCAACGAATCGCTGAGGATTTGAACCGTTTGACCGACATGGCGATTGGCCTGTTTTTTGGTTTTTATTTGGCTTTGCTGTCGGTGTACGAGTACTCCAAAGCCATGTTGAAACTCTCCGGTGATTTGGACACCACGGTGTTCGGTCATGCGATTCACATTCCGGATTATATGTTTTGGGCGGTGGTTTTTTACACCCTCATCGGCTCGGTGGCGATTCATTTCATCGGTCGTCGTTTGGTGAAAATCAATGTGCTGCGTGAACGCTACAACGCTGATTTCCGTTACCACCTGATTCGCGCGCGCGAGTACGCCGAAGGCATCAGCTTTCTGCAAGGTGATGCGCATCATTTGCGCGGCGCGCGGCACTTTTTCACCATCATTCGGGCGAACTGGTATCACTACATGCACCGCATCAAAGCGCTCGGCTTTTCGCAGACCATTTATGCTCAGTTGGGGATTATTTTTCCAGTGATTGTGGCGGTGCCGCGTTATTTTTCCGGACAAATCACCTTTGGCGCGATCATGCAGGTATTGCGCGCGTTTGGCGAATTGCGCGAAGCCCTGAGCTGGTTCATTGACAATTACAGTACATGGGCTGAGCTGCGCGCTTCCAGTACGCGGATTTTCAATCTGGACACAGATTTAAATCGAGTGGATGCGCTGCACGCGCAGTCCAATCTGCATGTCGCGGTGAACAACGTCGGCGGAGTTGCGCTCACCCATGCGACGCTCGCGCGGCCGCAAAAATCTGCGAATGGTGCGCTCACGCAATTACCGCAGGTGCTGGACCTCGATTGGCAAATCACGCAGGGCGAGCGCTGGCTCGTCACCGGCGCGTCGGGCTCAGGCAAAAGTACCATTCTGCGCGCGATTGCCGCACTGTGGCCGTTTGGTCAGGGGCACATCGATGTGCCGACGAAAGGCAAAATGCTGTTTCTGCCGCAGCGACCGTATATGCCCATCGGCTCATTGCGCGAAGCCTTGTCCTACCCCGAGGCGCCGACGCGCTACAACGACGCGGCGTATGAAACCGCGTTGGAGATGGCGCAGTTATCGCATTTGAAACAACGTTTGGCGGAGACGAATAATTGGGCGTGGCTATTGTCCGGCGGTGAGCAGCAGCGTTTATCATTCGCCCGACTGTTTCTGCAACGGCCGCAATACGTCTTTTTAGACGAGGCGACCAGTGCGCTTGATGAAAGCAATGAAACCACGCTGTATCAAACCATGCTCTCTTTCTTACCGGACGTGACGCTGGTCAGTGTGTCGCACCATCCGCAATTGGCGCAGTTCCACCACAAACGCTTGCATCTGGAAGCGGATGCAGCAGGTGGTTTTAAGCCGGTTCAGTCTGTGATTTAATTTTAAGAAAACCATCATGCAATACACCGATTTACGCGACTTTATGGCTCAGCTCGAAAAAATGGGCGAGCTCAAGCGCATCAATCAGCCGATTTCGCCCGTGCTGGAGATGACCGAAATTGGCGACCGCACCTTGCGCAGTGGCGGGCCCGCATTGTTCTACGAAAATGTCGTACACGAAAATAAAAAATACGACTATCCCGTACTCGCCAATCTGTTTGGCACGCCACGCCGCGTTGCACTCGGCATGGGGGCGCAGGAGGTGAGCGAGCTGCGCGCCATTGGCCAACTGCTGTCGAATCTCAAAGAACCGCAACCGCCCGCCGGTCTGAAAGAGATCGGCAAACTCGGTGAAATGGCCAAAGCCGTGTGGGACATGCGACCGAAAATGGAAAAACACGCCGCGGTGCACGAAGTCATTCTCGAAGGCGACGATGTGGATTTGACACAACTACCGATCCAACATTGCTGGCCGGGCGACATCGCGCCGCTGCTGTCGTGGGGCTTGGTCGTGACCAAAGGGCCGCACAAAGCACGGCAAAACCTCGGTATCTACCGCCAGCAACTTCTGGGTCGGAATAAGCTCATTATGCGCTGGCTCGCCCATCGCGGCGGTGCGCTCGATTTCCGCGAGCACTGCCTCGCGCATCCGAATACGCCGTTCCCGATCAGCGTGGTGCTCGGCTGCGATCCCGCGACCATCCTCGGCGCGGTCACGCCCGTGCCGGACACCTTGTCTGAGTATCAATTCGCCGGACTGCTGCGCCACGGACGGACGGTTTTAACGAAATGTATTGGCAATGATTTGACTGTACCCGCGAATGCCGAAATCGTGCTCGAAGGCGTGATTCACCCGAATGAAACCGCGATCGAAGGGCCGTTTGGAGACCACACTGGTTACTACAACGAGCAGGAAACCTTCCCCGTGTTCACCGTCGAGCGCATCACCATGCGCAAAAACCCGATTTACCACAGTACCTACACCGGCAAACCACCGGATGAACCGGCGGTACTCGGTGTGGCGCTCAATGAAGTATTCGTGCCGTTGCTACAAAAGCAATTCCCCGAAATCGTCGATTTCTACCTGCCGCCGGAAGGTTGCTCATACCGCATGGCCATCGTGTCGATTAAAAAGCAATATGCCGGTCATGCCAAACGCGTGATGTTCGGCGTGTGGTCATTCCTACGTCAGTTCATGTACACCAAATACATCATTGTGGTCGATGACGATATCAACACGCGCGACTGGAATGAAGTCATCTGGGCGATCACCACGCGCATGGATCCAACGCGCGACACCACGCTGGTCGATCACACACCGATTGACTACCTCGATTTTGCCTCGCCGGTGTCCGGTCTCGGCTCGAAAATGGGCTTGGATGCGACCAACAAATGGCCGGGCGAAACCACGCGCGAGTGGGGTACGCCGATCGTCATGGATGCGGCGGTGAAAAGCAAAATTGACGGACTTTGGGCGGATTTGGGTTTGTAAAGGAGAAAAGGATGAAAAAATATGTGATGATGACTTTACTCGGCATCGCGTTTAATACGATGGCTGCACCAGCGGATATGGTAACGATCAATAAATTTCTTGAGGTGAGTCATGCGCAGGAATTACAGGAAGAAACATATGCACATGTTCAGAACAACCTTAAAGATAATATCGCGAATGCTCTAAAAAAGCAGTGGAGCGTCTCCCAGTTATCGCCCAGAGAGCAGGTACTTTTAGATGAGTATTTCAAAATTTTTTCGCAGAAGTATACCAAGCTCGGAAAGACTTTGTTTAATTGGGAAACCATTAAACCGATGCAAATCAAGGCAGTGCAGAATACCTATTCTCAAGAGGAACTTGAGCAGTTGATTGTTTTCTACGAGTCACCGATTGGGCAAACATTTATAAAGAAAGCCCCTCAACTGATTAGTAATGTAAGTAGTGAAATGATGCCTTGGATGATGCAAGTGCGTGCTGCGAGCGAACAAGCAGCAAAAGAATCGGAAGTAGAGTTCAAGCGCAGACTAAAAAATGGTGAGTATGACCGGCTGTTTAATAATGCAAAATAGCACCATGATTGAGGAGGTATTGGTATGATTGGCTTTAAGTTTAAGCTGTAATCTAATCACCCAAACATTCAATCAAATCACTGGGCAGCATAGCACGCTGCCCATATTTTTGCGCGGCGGCATCGCCTGCTGCACCGTGCAGATACACCCCTAAAATCGCCGCGACATCGGGCGCATAACCCTGAGCGAGCTGTGCCAATATCACGCCGGTGAGCGCGTCGCCGCTGCCGCCTTTGGCCATGCCGGGGTTGCCGGTGGTGTTGTAAAAGCGGCGTCCATCGGGCAGTGCGGTGCAGGTGTGCGCGCCTTTGAGTACCACAATGAGCTTGTAATGCTGCGCCAGCGTCAACTGTGCTTGGCGGCATGCTTCGTCGGTGGCGGTGTTCAAGGATAAATGTGCGACCAGTCGCTCAAATTCTTTTGGATGCGGCGTGAGTATGGTGTTGGGCGGTAATAATTTAAATAAATCCGGCTCGCTCGCGATGATATTCAGCGCATCGGCATCCAATACGAGTCGTGGCGCATCAGCGCGAGCATGGATGGTTTGCAATAGGGCTCGCAATGCGGCGCGGGTTTCGGGTGCTTGCCCAATGCCGCAGCCAATGCCGATCGCATCGTACTTTTCAATCTCAATCGCATCGTGCCACAGTCGCTCGTGTGTGTCGGTCTGCACCATCGCTTCGGGAATGGCGGTTTGCAGCGGCACATAGCCGCACTGCGGACTGTGCACGGTGAGCAGTCCCGCGCCACCACGCAGACAGGCACGCGCTGCCAGTATTGCCGCGCCGACGGTACCGTGTGCGCCTGCGATCAGCAGGGCGTGACCGAAGGTGCCTTTGTGCGCAAATTTGCCACGCGGTTGGCATTGTGCGTGTGCCCATGCTGCGGTGACCAGTTGCATCGGGCTATTTGCAGCGGCAATGGCGGCGTGGCTTAAACCAATGGGTACAATCTGCCATGCGCCGACGCGTTCGGCATTTTCTGGCCAGAGTAGAGCGGGTTTGGCACACTCAAAGGTGAGCGTGTGTGTGGCATGGATCACCGGCCAATGCGCGGGCGTATGCGCGTCGCTCAGTAGTCCCGACGGCATATCAATGGCAATGGTGTGTGCTTGTTCGGCGTTAAGGGTTTCGATGACATTTGCGAGTAAGCCGTCGGTTGCGCGCGTCGTGCCTGTACCGAGCAGCGCGTCAATCACACAGTGAGGCGCTGCGGTGTTGTCACGCTGATTGGATTGTAGAGCTAGGTCATGGATGGCGCGGATGGTGTGAATCTGTGCGGGGGCGGCGATTTGTAAACGCTGCCAATTGATCTGCGCATCGGCGCTCATCGGCGCGCCGTAGTCAACGAGATAGGCACACGCTGACCGGCCACGTTCGAGGAGCAAGCGGGTGATCGCCAAACCATCGCCGCCGTTATTACCCAATCCACACCACACGCTGTAATGCGTGTCATCCGGCTGGTGGGTCATGAGCCAATCCACGCAGGCCGTTGCTGCGCGCTCCATTAGGTCAATCGAGGCGATTGGCTCGTTGCGGATGATGGCGCTGTCCACCGCGCGCATCTGCGCGGCGGTCAGTATGGATGCGTGCATGTGGCTCATATGACGGTATGACCGCTGGCTTAGGCTAACAGTTGTTTCAGTACTTTGTCGGCTCTGATTTGGTTGACGATTTCTTGGGCTTTGGCCAAGAGTTTGTCAACACCGAGCTGATCTTTACCGATAATCATTACGGCCGCTTGTTCGGCCTGCGACGTTGAGAGTTTTTTGTGTTCTCGCAGCCATTCGCTCAGCGCGAGCAGGCGTAAACCTTGGTCTTTGAGTTCGCCCAGCTCAGCAATCAGCCAGCTCATGGCGTAGTAGGCGTGGGTGTTCATGTGCAATACATGTTTCATGCCTTCGACTTGCGGGAGTTGGTTGAACGGTGATTTCACGATGGCTTCGGTGGCGTATTTGGCAAACGCTTCCGGCATCGGCTCGCTCGGTTTTAGGTTCACAAAGCCTTTGAATGCTTGCGGATAGATGCTCAACCAACGCACATCACGGCGCAGTTCGTGTACATCGGCTTCCACTTCACGCAGCGGTTGTTTGAGCTGTTGCTTGAGTTCGGACAACGCGCTTTTGTACTCTTTTTTCAACGCTTTGCTCATCTCTTGATCGCTGAGCCAGTCAATTTTTCGGAATACTTTTTGCAGGTTTTGCAGTTGGCTGGATTCCAGTTTCGGACTGTCACTGCGATTGTCTGCGGTTTCCAGCCAGCCGTATTGCTCCAGCAGGGTGTTCATCTGCGCCGCTGTGATGGTGCGGTGTGTTTCTAAGTTTTGTTTGAACTCAGTGAGTTGTTTGTTGGGGTTGAAGTCTTTGAGCAAGCCAGAGTAATAATCCATCGCGCCCAAACCGTCTTCCAACGCTTTGAATTGCTCGTTGAGCGCGCTTAATTTTTTCTTGTCATGTACATTCATCAGCACGCGCGTCATGCCCTCGAGGTAGAACAAGGGCGTGCGCGCATCATGAGCCAATAGATAGCTGGCCGGATCGGTCGTGCCTGCCGCTTGCTGAAGCAAACGTACCCACAGGGTGGTGTAATGGACAAACAGTTGTTTAACGTGTTTCATCATTTCTCCTCAGAATATCGCAGTGATGCATTCATTATACTGCTTCACCGAAGGCGGCGGCGGTTTTGTCTGCCTCTCATCGGGTGTTCGCATGGATTTTGTTAAAGTTTATGATACAATGCGCGCGCCCTCGGACTGTTTCCGTCGGGCATTCTTTTCCCTTCGCCTATTTTGCGAACTCTGGAGTTTACTATGGTCTTTATTTGGACAGCTTTTTATGTCTTGGCGGTTTTGTTCGCCAACCTCACCCTCAATCAATTCATTCCACTGCCGGTGTTTGGTCTGCTCAGTGTGGGCACGCTGTTTTTCGGCGCGGTGTTTACCCTGCGCGACCGTCTGCATATGCACGGCCTGAAAGCCGTTTATACCGCGATTGCCTTGGCCTTGCTGGTCAATGCTGTGGCCGGCTGGTTGCTGATGGATCAAGAGCCGAACCGCGTACGCTTTATTTTGGCCTCGTTCACCGCAATTTTGGTCAGTGAATTGACCGACACCGTGATTTACCAAAAATTGATGCAACGCACTTGGCTCACCCGCGCGCTCACCAGCAATGCCGTGAGCATCCCGTTGGACACCATTTTATTCACCTTGCTCGCGTTCTACGGCATTATGAGCTGGAACGAAATGGCGCAAATCGTCTATGCCGATTTGGTGTTTAAAGCTGTGATTGCGACGGCACTGGCGCTGGCGGTACACTTCGGCCTAAAAAAGCGCAACGGCGCGGCTGAGCAGATGGCATAAGTTGGTCGTCACACTGACTGCATAAGGAATACGCTATGACTTGGCTCACCCACGATTCGGCGCACGTCGCCGCGCCACTCAAAACCATAGCCAATGCGCGCCCTGATTTGGCGACTGAAATCGAGCACACGATTGATTTGCCCATCCTCTGTCTGCGCAGCCAAAATCCGGCGGCGGGCAGCACTTTAGCAATTCGTTATACGCCAACCGCGCGAATCCTCGAATTATTCGCGCTGGATGCCTACATCAAAGCCTACATCGGCCACACTCTGGTGCGCGATATGGAATATTTCGTACAAAGCATCGCCGATGAATGCGCGCGCGTGCTCGAAGTGCCGGTTGAGTGTGTGGGACAAATTCGTTACAACGGCTTGAGCATGGGGCAAAATATCCGTGTATGGGCGGGCTCGTAACATATTCGATTATTTAAACCAATAGGGACGCAAATTGCGTCCCTATTTTTTACTGCATTAATTTTGACTAAGGATTAAGCCGATTTTTGCACCGCTTGAATCGCAGTCAAGGCGATGGTGAAGACGATGTCATCGACCAATGCGCCGCGTGACAGATCGTTCACCGGTTTGCGCAGCCCTTGCAGCATCGGGCCAACGGCAATGACGTTGGCCGAGCGTTGTACCGCTTTGTAGGTGCAGTTACCGGTGTTCAGGTCTGGGAAGACGAACACGGTGGCGCGGCCCGCGACTTTGGAGTTCGGGGCTTTGGATTTGCCCACGGACTCGACGGAGGCGGCGTCGTATTGCAACGGGCCATCGATCGCCAAATCAGGACGCTGTGCTTGCGCCAATTTGGTGGCTTGATCAACTTTTTCAACGTCAGGGCCTGCGCCGGATACGCCGGTGGAGTAGGAAATCATCGCGACGCGCGGTTCAATGCCGAAGGCTTTGGCGGAGTCCGCAGACTGAATCGCGATGTCGGCGAGCTGCTCGGCATTCGGGTTCGGGTTGATCGCGCAGTCGCCGTACACGTACACTTGATCCGGCATGAGCATGAAGAATACGCTGGAGACGATGTTGGAGCCCGGTGCGGTTTTGATGATTTGCAGAGCTGGGCGCACGGTGTTGGCCGTGGTGTGAACTGCGCCTGAGACCAGACCGTCGATTTCATCCAAAGCCATCATCACGGTGCCTTGCATCACGGTGTCTTGCAATTCTTCCAGTGCTTTTTCTACGGTCATGCCTTTGTTTTTGCGCATTTCGACCAATGGTGCGACGTAGTTGGCGCGGGTCAACGCGGGGTCCATGCATTCGAGTTCGGCCGGTACGGTGAGGCCTTGTTCGGCGGCAACACGCTCAACGTCTTCACGTTTGGCCATGAGGACGCAGCGAGCGATTTTTTTCTCGGTACAGATGATCGCGGCTTTGACGGTACGTGGCTCGTCGCCTTCGGGCAGGACGATGCGTTTGTTGGCTTTACGCGCTTTTTCGATCAATTGGTGACGAAATTCTGGGGGTGAGAAGAATTGTTCGCGTTCTGCCGTTGCGCGGGCTTTGAGGTCGGCGATGTTCAGTGCGTTAGCGACATTCGCGCCTTGATCCACTGAGCCGATGACTTTGCCTTTGGCGACGTGCAGGCTTTGTACCGCCAAATCGGTGCAGATGGCTTGTACATGCTCTGGTTTGGAGGCGACGAAGACGACTTCGGCTTGCAGGTTGCGAATCAGTTCGCCGTTCAGTTGTGCAGCGTAGGGTGCGAGCGGGCCGGATTGTTCAAAATCAGCGACCACGCCTTCAACCACGGCCACTTGTGCGCCATCGGTGCTGGTGTAAAACGCGCCGATGATGTCTTCCATGAGTTGGTCATTGTTACCACCTGCGAGCAATTGGGTGGCTTGCTCAAGCGCAACACCACCGCCGACAGGCTTGAATCGGGCAACTTTTAAGCCTGCTTTTTGCAGTTCGCTGGCCAGACCGCCGGCCACTTGGCTCAAATCAGAACCTGCGCCCATAGGCGCGACATACAGTACATACATGGTGATTCCTTTTTTTAATTAAAAATGAGGGTGTGCAACGCTGTCTATCCTCAGCATTGTCACACCCGTGGTCATTCAGATCAATAGTTCTCGAAGCTGACGCGTTCTGCATTGCCCGATGTGCGGGTCAGACGGTAGGTGTCCAGTGCAATCATCAATTCTTCGTTGGTGTTCACGACCATCGCACGGGCGCTGCCGGCCGTGGTGATGACGGCGGTTTTGCCACCATAGGTTTTGTCATTGACTGCGGCATCGACGATGAAGCCCAAGAAGCGCAGATGACCCAATACTTTTTCACGGATGATCGCTGAGTTTTCACCGATACCGCCGGTGAATACCAATGCGTCAATGCGTTGCAGCGGTACCATGTATTCGGCAATGTATTTGGCCAGACGATAGCAGAACATATCCAGTGCCAATTGGGCTGAGGCGTTGCCTTTGTTCGCTGCTTCGGTCAGCTCGCGGCAGTCGTTGGTCAACTCTGAAATACCGAGCAAGCCGGATTTTTTGTTCATCAAATCCAAAACCGCTTCGGCAGACACGTTCAGACGTTCCATCATGTAGGTGATGATGGCTGGGTCGATGTCACCGGTACGTGTACCCATGATCAAGCCTGGCAATGGGGTGAAGCCCATGGAGGTGTCGACGCTCTTGCCACCGACCACTGCGGCTACGCTGGAACCGTTACCCAAGTGCGCGCTGATGATGTTCAGATCCGATTGTGGTTTGCCCAGCAATTCCGCCGTTTTTTGTGTGATGTAGCGGTGGCTGGTGCCGTGGAAACCGTAGCGACGTACATGGTGCTCACGTTCCCATGAGCGCGGTGTTGCGTACAGGTAGGCGTAATCCGGCATGGTTTGGTGGAATGCGGTGTCGAATACGGCGACTTGCGGCAGGTTTGGCAATTGTTCCGCACAGACCGCGATACCGAGCAAGTTGGCAGGGTTGTGCAATGGCGCCAAGGCGTTGCATTCGGTGACTTTGTCGATGGTTTCTTGGGTAATCAGCACGGAGTCGCTGAAGTAGTCGCCACCATGTACGGTGCGATGACCGATCGCAGTCAATTTTTCGAGCAAGCCGTGGGCTTTGAGTACTTCAACCAATTTAGCCAAGGCTTCGGTGTGCGCTGCGTTACCCAGTTTGTATACTTCTTTGGCATCGCCGATTTTGATGGCGATTTCGGCGTTATCGCTCCCCAATTTTTCAGCCAAACCACTGACCAGCATGACTTGTTCGAGCGGCTCCATGACCGCAAATTTGACCGATGAACTACCGCAGTTGATGACTAAAATCATGAGGTTCTCCTTGAGTAAATATATGACCATGCGCGAACGCGAAATTTTTCATGATCTTGCTCAAAATGCCATAATAATCCGCATGGTCTCGCCGCTGAGGGCTGGCCATACGACTGCTTCGGTGTTTTGAGTCCGATCATGGAAACTGAAAAATAGTAGCACGCCGATACTTACGGAGTACTTACTACGAATGTGGGTTTAAAATAGCTGATAAAACAAGGGCTTGCGTTATTATTGGTGTGCTTTATTCATGAGCGCAAGCCTTGTTTGACAGGAATTTTAGGCGACCTCAAAATGGCGAGCGTATTTGCGTGATACGCCATCCATACGCAAGTAGGTAAAAAAGTCCGCACAGTGGAAATCAGCGTCATACGCCGGATCACCACAGACTTTACCGCCCAGACGCACGTAGCCTTTGAACAATGCGGGCAGAGCGAGCTTGACCTCGGGTTTGACTGGTGTTTGTTGCGCTGCTGTGAATGGAATGTGCGGCGCGACATGAAACTGCTCGCTGTAAGCGCCGGAGGATTTTAAAAGTTCTTTGACATCGTTGATCGCCGGCGCATTTTCATTGATGGGCACGCTGGTGCAACCCATGATGGTTTTGTAGCCGTTTTCTTTGGCGAAATTCAATGTTGCTTTCCACAGCAACAATACGACCGAGCCGTTGCGAAAGTCTTTGTGTACGCAGGCGCGTCCCACTTCCATCAGGGTCGGTGCTTCGTCTGAATTGAGCAGTTCGGAGATGTCGAATTCTTGTTGGGTGTACCAGCCGGTTTTTTTCGCCACATCCGGCGTGATGATGCGGTAGGTGCCAACGACCTCGCCGGTTTGGCTGTTGCGTATGTACAGGTGTCGGCTGTATGCGTCAAACTGGTCGCGATCCAAACCGTTTTCGCCTTGTAGCTTGACGCCCAGTTCATCGGCAAATACGCGGTAGCGCAAACGCTGGACTTCTTCAATTTCGGCGCTGGTTTGCGCCCAGTGAACGGAAAACGGTTCCAAGGGGTCGTTCAGGTTTTTTTCTTGTTCGATGTGTGTAGGAACCAAGGTTCACTCCTCAGGCTATCTGCGTGTCGTTCGGTTATTGGTGGGTTGGGCTCGGTTTTTGTGTGATTGAGGGATTCAATTCCAATCGCCGATGTGCTTTTGTGTGCACCAATATGTTTATTAGCGGGTTATTTTATCAGTTCCAAAGCGCTTATTTTAGCATTTTCGTTCGATTTTTTTAATGACGGTGTGTCGTTATTATGTGGCATCCCAAGTCTAAGGTTTACGGCTTGAGGACGCAGCTCCGAGAAAGCGTGTTTCAATCATGCAATAGCAATACCTCAAGCGAGTCATTCGTTGACCCGAGTGAATAGAAAAGCGCAATGATGAGCGAACTTAGATGCTCAAAAATATCGATAAGCGCTGTGAAACCGCATACACGATTTGACAAAAACAGCCTTTCCCGATAGAGTTACGCCACCTGCTGGGAGAGCATTGTGGCATCCTATTTGGATGGTCATAATCGCCGAAGGTGTACCCCAAAAAACTCTCAGGCAAAAGGACTGGCAGGCTCGAGCCCACATGGGCTGGAATAATTTCTGGAGAGCGTTTTCCGTTGCGACACAGCCGCGAAAACCACCGAAGGGGCGCGCAAATGATGGTATTTGCCACAATCTCTCAGGTATCAGGGACAGAATAGGGAACCATAGCGCAGTGACGGTACATCGTCGTTGCAAATGATAGCTCACCTATTTTGGATGGATACCATGTCTACACTCAAACACACTCCACTGCATGCCAAGCACATCGCCTCTGGTGCGCGCATGGTCGATTTTGGCGGCTGGGATATGCCCGTGAACTACGGCTCACAAATCGAAGAGCACCACGCCGTGCGCCAAGACGCAGGCATTTTCGATGTATCGCACATGCGTGTGGTCGATATTCACGGCGCGAAAGTGCGTGATTTTCTGCGCTATGTATTGGCCAATAACGTCGATAAATTGCAAACCTCGGGCAAAGCATTGTATTCATGCATGCTGCGCCCCGAAGGCGGCGTGATTGACGATCTGATCGTTTATTTTTTCACTGAAGATTATTTCCGTCTGGTGGTCAACGCCGGTACGGCGGATAAAGACATCGCATGGTTGAATGAGCAAAATACCGCTGGCGGCTACGATCTGACCCTCACGCCGCGCCCAGATATGGCACTGATCGCGGTGCAAGGACCGAATGCACGCACCAAAGTGTGGCAAGCCTTACCGTTTACCCAAGCGCCTTCTGAGTCGCTCAAACCATTCAACGCCGCATTTGTCGAAAATGACGGCGCACAATGGATGGTGGCGCGTACCGGTTATACCGGCGAAGATGGTTTTGAAATCGCTTTGCCTGCTACGCTGGTAGAAGCCACTTGGGATGCGTTGGTTGCGGCAGGCGTGCAACCCGCCGGTTTGGGCGCGCGTGATACCTTGCGCCTTGAAGCCGGTATGAATTTGTATGGTCAAGACATGGACGAAGCGGTCAGCCCATTGAACGCCGGTTTGGCATGGACGGTTGATCTGAAATCCGAACGCGACTTCATCGGTAAAGCCGCCTTGGTCAAAGACGGCGCGACTGAGCAAGTGGTTGGCCTGATTTTGTTGGACAAAGGTGTTTTGCGCGCGCATCAAGCGGTTAACACCGCGCATGGCGCAGGCGAAATCACCAGTGGCACCTTCAGCCCAACCATGCAACAATCCATCGCCATGGCGCGTGTACCGGCTGGCGTAGCCATCGGCGACACCGTACAAGTTGCGATTCGCGACAAACAACTGAACGCCAAAGTGGTGAAATTGCCGTTTGTACGCAATGGCGCGATTTTGGCGACTATTTAATCAGTATCGTCTTGAGCATTTTATTTTTTAACACCCCATCAGCAGACGCTGATGGATTGAATCAAACCTTACAGGAGAACAACATGACTTCACCCGCACAATTGAAATACGCATCCAGCCACGAATGGGTGCAAGACCTGGGCGACGGCGTGTATGCCGTTGGCATTTCCAACCACGCGCAAGAAGCCTTGGGCGACATCGTGTTTTTGGAATTCCCTAAAGTCGGTCGCGTGGTCAAAGCCGAAGAAGCCGTCGCTGTAGTCGAATCGGTTAAAGCCGCCAGCGACATCTACGCGCCAATCGCCGGTGAAATCGTTGAAACCAATGACTCATTGGCCGACACACCAGAGCAAGTGAACAGCGATGCATTCGGTAGCTGGATGTTCAAAATCAAAGCGGCGAACCCTGCGGACGTAGACGCATTGCTGTCTGCAGAGCAATACGAAGCGGAAAACGCGTAAGTTAGAGAGGTCATTGCGGGCTTGCCCCGCAATCTTCTCAATACGGAGTAGCTTGGGTTGCGCAACGCCTATGTTTATATGATGAGTAATGCACACCACACGGTGCTGTATATTGGCGTGACCAATGATTTGACGCGTCGTGTGGCGGAGCATAAAGCCAAGATTCGCAAAGGATTTACCGAGAAATACAACGCGGATCAATTAGTGTACTTTGAAGTAGCAGCAGATATAGATGATGCGATTGCGCGAGAAAAACAGTTGAAAAATTGGAAACGCGCTTGGAAAGATGACTTGGTTGCGACCAACAATCCAAGTTGGAATGATTTGTCTGAATCAATAGGCGTTACTCGGGAATATATTGATGTCGTTAAAACGCATTATGAGTCAATAGTGCAAGAGGTATGCCGTGATTGAGGTGTTTACCCTTGTGGTTCGCTTGGTGTGCTTGACACAGCATCTCTTGATAAATGGAGATTGCGGGTCAAGCCCGCAATGACTCTATTTTTGAGTGACGCTTAAGCCCGCAAAAACGATTTTTAAATAGAAGGTGTCCCGCCGTATTTCACATAGCAACTTCTTGATTAAAGTTTTTTAATTAACTTTCTAATTTATTTTAAATGATGACCTCCACCACTTTCACCAACCGCCACATCGGTCCGAGCGCGACCGAGCAGGCACACATGCTCAAAACTTTGGGCTATGACTCCATGGACGCGTTTATCAACGCCGTCGTTCCAGCGAATATTCGTCGCACTGAGTTTGATCTCGGTTCATTTGCCGCAGGTGCGTCCGAAGAGGACGCCTTGGCGCGTCTGCGTGCGCACGCAGCGAAAAACGTGGTCAACACCAGTCTGATCGGCCAAGGCTACTACGGCACGCACACCCCGACCGTGATTTTGCGTAACATTCTCGAAAATCCCGCTTGGTACACCGCATACACACCGTATCAGCCGGAAATTTCACAAGGCCGTTTGGAAGCGCTGTTGAATTACCAGCAGATGGTGATGGACTTGACGGGCATGGACATTGCCAACGCGTCCATGCTGGATGAGGCGACCGCCGCGGCCGAAGCCATGACTTTGGCAATGCGCAGCAGCAAAGGCAACTCGAATGTGTTTTACGTCGCCGCAGACGTGTTCCCACAGACCCGTGAAGTGATCGAAACCCGCGCCAAACCGCTGGGCATCGAAGTGCGCACTTGCACGAGTGGCGAAGAGAGCTTGGCGAATGACTGCTTTGGCGTGTTGGTACAGTATCCGAGCGCCAGCGGTGCCATCCACGATTACAGCGCGTGGGCGGCGAAAGCGAAAGAGCAGGGTAAAATCATCATCGCGGCGACCGATTTACTCGCCTTGACTTTGCTCAAAGCGCCGGGCGAATGGGGTGCGGATATTGCGATTGGTAACTCACAGCGTTTCGGCGTGCCGTTTGGTTTCGGTGGGCCGCACGCGGCATTCATGGCGACCAAAGACGCGTTCAAACGCAGCATGCCGGGTCGTTTGGTCGGCGTATCGGTCGATGCGCAGGGTAAAAAAGCCTTGCGTCTGGCGCTGCAAACGCGCGAACAACACATCCGCCGCGAAAAAGCGACCTCGAATATTTGTACCGCGCAAGCCTTGTTGGCCATTATGGCGAGCATGTATGCGGTGTATCACGGCGCAGAGGGTTTGAAAAACATCGCATCGCGCGTACACGCGATTGCGACGGGATTCGCTGCGTCGCTCAAGGCTGCGGGCGTGACCGTGGTCAATGACACGTGGTTTGACACCGTGACGGTGAAAGTTGCCGATGCTGCGGCGGTGCACGAAGCCGCGTATGCCGCTGGCTTTAATCTGCGCGTGATTGATGGTCAACATGTTGGTGTGGCGTTTGACGAAACCAGCACGGTTGCCACGTCGCACGAGCTGCTCAAATTATTTGGCGCAGCGCCAAGCAGTGGCTTTGCTGCAGCCAATATCCCTGCGCCGTTGCAACGCACCAGCGCGTACCTCACGCATCCGATTTTCAACACACACCATTCTGAGCACGCGATGCTGCGCTATTTGCGCGAATTGGCGGACAAGGATTTGGCGCTCGATCGCAGCATGATTCCGCTCGGCTCGTGCACCATGAAATTGAATGCGACTTCGGAAATGCTGCCGGTCACTTGGCCAGAGTTTGCGAATATTCACCCGTTCGCGCCGACTGCACAGACCGAAGGTTACCGCAGCATGATCGCTGAAACCGAGCAAATGCTTTGTGCCGCGACCGGCTATGCCGCCGTGAGCTTGCAGCCCAATGCGGGTTCGCAGGGCGAATACGCCGGTTTGCTCATCATTCAAAAATACCACGAATCGCGCGGTCAAGCGCACCGCAATATTTGCCTGATTCCATCCTCTGCGCACGGTACGAATCCAGCCTCGGCAGCGATGGCGAATATGCAGGTTGTGGTGGTGGCCTGTGACGAAAAAGGCAATATCGACGTGGACGATCTGCGTGCGAAAGCCGAACAGTACAGCGATCATCTGGCGGCATTGATGGTGACTTATCCGTCCACGCACGGTGTGTTTGAAACCCGCATCACCGAAATCTGCGACATCGTGCATCAACACGGTGGTCAGGTGTACATCGATGGCGCGAATATGAATGCGATGGTGGGCTTGTGCGCACCAGGGCAATTCGGTGGTGACGTATCGCATCTGAATTTGCATAAAACCTTTGCGATTCCACACGGCGGTGGCGGCCCGGGTGTGGGTCCTGTGGCGGTAGGCGCACATTTGGCTGAGTTTTTGCCGAACCTCACCAGCGTGGGTTACCAGCGTGACGCGCATGGCATCAGTGGCGTATCCGCTGCGCCATATGGCAGCGCGGGTGTATTGCCGATCACATGGATGTATATTGCGATGATGGGCGCGGCGGGTTTGACCGAAGCGACTCAAGTGGCGATTTTGAACGCGAACTACATTGCACATGCGCTCAAAGACGATTTCCCTGTGCTGTACACCGGTGGTAACGGTTTGGTGGCGCACGAATGTATTCTCGATACGCGCGGCGTGAAAGACACGGCGGGCATTACTGTGGACGACATTGCCAAACGTCTGATGGACTTTGGCTTCCACGCACCGACCATGAGCTTCCCAGTGCCGGGTACGCTGATGATTGAGCCGACCGAATCTGAGCCGTTGGAAGAGTTGGATCGTTTCATCACCGCGATGAAAACCATCCGCGCTGAAATCACGGCGGTTGAGAAAGGCGAAGCGAGCAAAGACGACAATCCGCTCAAACATGCACCGCACACCGCAGAAATGCTGGTGGCGAATGAGTGGAATCATGCGTACAGCCGCGAACAAGCTGCCTATCCGGTGGCGAGCCTGCGCCAGCGTAAATACTGGACGCCCGTGGCGCGTGTGGACAATGTGTACGGTGATCGTAATTTGTTCTGCGCGTGTGTGCCGATGAGTGAGTATCAGTAAGCGTTTGACTGAACAACAAAAAAGGGGCGTAAGCCCCTTTTTTGTTGCGGTTTATGTGCGATCAGTCTTGCTGAATGCCCGCCAAAGACCATTGGTCGCTATGATTGTGCCATTTACTGAAGTGCCATACTTCGGAAAAGTCCTCTGACATCACTTGGTCGCTGCATTTGATATGACCCGTAAAGCGCACCGAGCCGATGTCATGCGTGCCTTCTGTGACAATGCTCAGTACCGAGGCGTTCAGCTGCATGATTTCAGTGGTTTGCTCGGTGTTGCCGCGTTCGGCAATTTGCAGTTGTACTTCAGCGAACATTTCCGGCGTCAGGAAACGACGCAGATCATCGGTATCCTTTTTGTCATTGGCCGCTTGTAAACGGATAAAGAAGCTTTTGGCTATCCGCAGAAATTCTTCGGTATTGACGTTGCTGGTTGTGTTGATGGCAGCGGGTGCCGAATCAACGTTGGCCGTACTTGAGCCGGTTGCAAAGGGCGATGTCACAGGTGCGTGTGACTCGGTGCTACGGTGGTGAGTATAGCCTGCGACTTGGGGCTGTTTGGCTCGAAAGCGATTCAGAACCATGCGCAGCAGCATGAAGCCAATCCAAACCAGTAACAACAGAGTGATCATGCTGGCAAAGCCTTCACCCAGACCAACGTGTGACAACAGCGCGGCTATACCCAAGGCTGAAGCGATGCCGACCAAAGGCCCCATCCAGCGGCGCGCAGCGCTTGGCTTTTGAGCGTTGTTGGGGGTTGGTGCGCTGGTTTGCGGATTGCGCTGCTGGGATGTCGCGCTCGGATTTTGCATCGGACTTGGGCTGGTTTGCTGGGTTGTGCGTTGCATTCCGCTGGATTTTTTACCCCCCAGACGTGCGGCATCAGCCTCGTTGACCACGCCAACCAAGCTCACTACTGCAATACTCATTGCCACCAAGGCACGTTTGAAGAAACCATTCACTGTAAACAACTCCTTTTATGTATGAAAACTGAGGTCACCGATGAGGTGACCGAGGCATTGTATACGAAGTTGTTTTAATGTGTATGAGACGCCAAAATAGCCTGAGTCAGGTTCTACTGTTGATATCACTTATATGACTGATTCGCTCGTTAAAAATAGCTCTGATTGGGCTCTATCCTTTTTTAAGCGTGTTACGATGTCAAAATCGACACAACCTAAGGCGTTGACATGCAATCTTTTTCATTCAAAAGCTTAGGGCTGATGGCTGCTTCGGCTATGCTGGCGATGGTCTGCACAATGGTTGGAAAAACACCACCAAATGCAGGTGATGAATTGCTGCGCAGTGTTGAAACCATGGCGCGTTTTGAGATCAATGGTATGGTGTATTATCAGGTGATTGCGCCATGCTGTGATAAATTCAATCCGCTGTACGATGAGCGTGGTCGCTATGTATGCGCGCCGACGGGCGGCTACACGGGGCGAGGCGATGGACAATGTCCGGATTTGCGCGAAGCATTGGGTAAAGTCAATGGTGTCGTGGTGAAAAATCCGTTCCGTCACTAATACGTTGCGCTGATTGGCCTTAGACCATAAGACAAAGGCTAATCGGTGTGTCTGTGCAACGGACGCAAGATTAAAACCATCGTCACGATGGACAGCGCAATGGCGGTGATAAATACCACGCGATGACCGAAGGCATCGGTCAACCCACCACCGACCAGATGCATGCTGCTGGCGGCGATGACAAACAGGGTTGCTTGAAACGTATAGTCCACCCCAGCATACGCGCGGCGCGCATAGTGCATCATGGTGGCGAATAAAATCACCGTGGACATGGTGTCAACGATGGGTTCAAACAGACTGATCACCCACCACAGCGTCGGTGTGTGCGGTATATAGGTCAAAGCGGTGTAGCCCAGATTTGAGAACAGTTGCATCAGCGCGAGCATGAGCAGCAGATGTTGGTAATGAATGCGCTGCCAGCGCCACAAAAATCCGGCGATGAGGCCGGAAATCCCACCCAGAATGATGGCGTAGTTCGCCGCATGACCGATGGTGGCTTTGCTTATGCCGTAATCCACGGCGAACGGGCGCACTACGGTGGAGATCAAGCCATCGGGTAGCTTGTACGCGACCAACAGCAATAGCCAATACGGCACGCCGCTGGTTTGCACAAAGCCTTTGATGATGCTGAGTAATGAGTGTGTGGCTGGGTGTGTTGCAGGGTGTGCGCCATGGCCGTTGTCAGAGCCGTTCCATTGACTCAACGCGCGATGTAGCGCCGAGTCGCGCTGCCCCCACAGTTCGTACAGCACTGGCAGATAACCCAGGGCGAGGATCAATACGATCAGTTGCATACCCACTTGCCAACCGATTGACGCGTAGTAGCTGAGGAACAATCCGCCGCTGATGAGCATGCCGAGTTTGTAGGCAACCACTTGCAAACTGTTGGCAAAACCGCGCTCCTGATCGTTCAACAGGCGCACGGTCAGACCATCGGTGAGAATATCTTGACTGGCCATGATGAAGTTCGCCAATAACAATAATACCAACACCATCAGCGTCGTATGCTGCTGCGCGAATGCATCGGCAATCGGCTGTACGCTCAGCGCCAACCAACACAGCGCGGTCAGAATGAACGATAGGGCGATGTAGTAGGCTTTGCGGGTTGATTGATCGAGCCAGCGCGACCACAGCAATTTGATCGACCAAGGAATGCCGATCAGACTGAAGGCGGAAATCCACATCTGCGCGACGCCTTGCTCGCGCATGAGCACCGGCAGCGTGTAGGCGATCAAACCGCCGGGCAACCCTTGTGCGAGGTACAGACCGGCGATCAGCAGGTATTTGTGCCACAGGGCTGTGGGGCGTGCAGAGTCAGACGCATTCATGCGGTTTATGGTTGTGGTGTGGCGGGGGCTTTGTACCACGGGTTGGTCGTGGTGCTTCCTTGCGTATTCAGGCCGTGTTGCGTGGCGTATTGGCGCAGGTGGGTTTGCCGTTTTTGCGTGTCGGGGTGGGTGGCGAGCCATTGCGGCAGCCAGCTTTTACGCGGTGTTTCGTGTTCGGCTTGTGCAAGCAGTTGATACATCTCGATGCCACCGGCGATGCTGCCGTAGTGCGCTTGTAAGGCGTGCAGCGCGGTTTCATCGGCGGCGGTTTCTTGCCCGCGGCTGTAGGACAGCATGCCGAGCATCAGGCTTTGGTTAACCGCTGTTTGTTGACCGAAAATCGTGGCTTGCGCCAGTTGCAGCAGTGCGGATTGGGTGACGGCTTTGAGCGAATCGCGGTGTTGCAGATGCGCCATTTCGTGCGCCAATACCATGCTCAGTGCTTGCTCGGTCGGTGCTTTTTCGAGTAGTCCTTGCATGACCACGATGTGTCCGCCGAAGGTGGCAAACGCATTGATATCTGGTTCTTTGCTGACATGAATTTTGACTTGCATGCCTTGCGGTAGCTGCATGTTTTTGGCCAATTGATCGGCCAGATTTTGTAGCTGCTCATCGGTTTGCGTGTCATCCATCAGGCTTTGAGCCAGCGGTGCCAAGTAGCGCTGCTCGTAAGCGTAGGGCAGGTAGTGTCCCACCAACCACGCGATGCCGCGCGCGAGTGCGAACAGTAGGGCGATCAGCAGCGCCGCTTGCGCAACGAGCTGCCACCATTCGCGCGCAGCCGGCTCGTGCGTGATGTTGGGATTTTGACTCTCGTCTAATTTGGGGTTCTCGATGCGCATGCTGCTGGCTAAGGGTTTATTGATTGGATTCGGGTGGTAGGTAGCCTGCCGTGCCGAAGGCCATGGCCTCGACAGTAGAGGAATTGGAGTCGTCTTTGTTGATCGATACGGTGGTGAATTTGACGTTGCAAATCACGTTCGCCCCTTGTTTTTGGGCATTTTCTTTCATGCGCAAAATCGCCTCGCGACGCGCGCGATCGAGCAGACTTTCAAACGAGTTGACTTGGCCGCCAAACAGGCTGCGCAACCATGCGATGAATTGCTTGAAGTAGTCCGAGGCGATGACCACATTGCCCATGACCAATTGCGCTTGAGTCAACTCGGGTGGCGGGGTTTTGGTGCTGATCAGCAGGATGTGGCGCAAAGCATCCTCGCGCTGCACGATCTGCGCATAGTGTTTGCGTTCGGCGCGGCGGCCAAAGACAAAGCCGAGCAGCATCAGACAGAGGAATGTAACAAATTGAAACAGAATATCCATGATCGTCAGTCTGCTTGGTGAATACCATTGATTGGTTCAACGGTTACGGCGCTGCCGTAGGCGAAAATTTCCGCTGCGCCGGCGGTGATCGCTGAGGTGGAGAAGCGCACGTTCAACACTGCGTTCGCACCGAGCTGACGCGCTTGTTCCTGCATGCGGGCGATGGCTTCTTTACGTGATTCTTCGAGTAGCTCGGTGTAGCCGCGCAATTCACCGCCGAAAACGTTTTTTACGCTGGCCATAAAGTCGCGACCGGCGTGTTTGCTGCGTACGGTGGAGCCTTGCACCAGTCCGAGGTGTTTGACGATACGGTATTCCGGCAGGGTTTCGAGATTGGTTAGCAGCATGTGGATTCCTTTGGTCTGAGGGTGTGAATGAGGCATTATACATGTGCTGGTGTGCTTGTTTTTGGTTCACGCGGCGTGACGGTGCACAACTGTGGACGAAAAGCGGGTGATTGGTCGTGAGATTTGCACCAAATTGTTCTGTTTCGATGGTTTTGCACTTATATGGTGCGATGTTTGCTCTGTTTTGGGCGAATCATTGCACCATGTTGAATTTACCATGATGCCATTTTAGTCAACCCCGCCATCCTTTTAGGATGGATATACGAGGAGAGTCAGGGTGAATCCTTCTGAAACAGCCAGTTTGAGCCAATTGATGCAGCTGCAAACCGGTATTGATACCATGTTTTTATTGCTCGGCGCGGTGATGGTTTTGGCCATGCACGCGGGTTTTGCCTTTTTGGAGCTGGGTACGGTGCGCCAAAAGAACCAAGTGAATGCGTTGGTGAAAATTTTGGTGGATTTCGCGGTATCGACCATCGTGTATTTTTTTGTCGGTTTTGGCATTGCGTATGGCAAGCATTTTTTCGGCAGCGCGCAAAGCATGGTGGAGAATAACGGCGTTGAGCTGGTACGCTTTTTCTTCCTGCTGACCTTTGCTGCGGCCATTCCTGCAATTATTTCCGGTGGGATTGCCGAGCGCGCGAAATTTTTGCCGCAGGTGATTGCGACTTCGCTGCTGGTTGGGCTGGTTTATCCGATTTTTGAGGGCATGGTGTGGCACGGTAATTTGGGCGTGCAAGGTGTATTCAAAGCATGGTTCGGCGAGGAGTTCAAAGATTTTGCCGGCTCGGTCGTGGTGCACGCGGTCGGCGGCTGGATGGGCTTGGTCGCGGTGCTGATGCTCGGCGCGCGTCGCGGGCGCTATAGTAAAGAAGGGCGTATTTCTGCACACCCGCCATCGAATATTCCATTTTTGGCGCTGGGTGCGTGGACGCTGACGGTGGGTTGGTTCGGTTTTAATGTGATGAGCGCGCAAAAAATCTCGGATATTTCCGGCTTGGTCGCGGTCAATTCGC
>CAZCDD010000002.1:0-26509 GCA_964497405.1 uncultured Hydromonas sp.
CCTACACCTTACCCGAAAACTGTGTAGTGTTGTCACCAGCCAAAGTGCCGCAAAGTACGACCATTGAGCAAATTGAAGCGCTGAAAAACGCCTCAACCCCTACTTTACAACTCGCACCGTGGCAAACCCTATTCGCATGGGTGGATACGGCTAAAGCGAATTCATAACGAAACAATACGAAACAATAAAAGGAGATCCAAATGGCTGAAATTCTCTTAAAAAATGTCAATAAAAAATATGGTAACAACCCGAACACCATTCAAGACGTAAACTTGGAAATTGGTGAAGGCGAGTTTTGTGTGTTTGTTGGCCCATCTGGCTGTGGTAAATCCACTTTGCTGCGCATGATTGCAGGCTTGGAAGACATCACCAGCGGTGATTTGCATATCGGTGGTAAACGCATGAACGAAAAAGCACCGTCTGAACGCGGTGTGTCTATGGTGTTCCAAAGTTACGCACTCTATCCGCACATGACCGTGCGCGAAAACATGGCCTTTGGTTTGAAAATTGCCAAAACCGATAGCCAAACCATTGATCAGAAGGTCAATGAAGCCGCTCGTATTTTGCAATTGGATAAATTGCTGGATCGTCTGCCAAAAGAACTTTCCGGTGGTCAACGTCAACGTGTCGCGATTGGTCGCGCGATTGTGCGCAATCCGGATGTGTTCCTGTTTGACGAACCATTATCGAATTTGGATGCCGCGCTGCGCGTACAGACCCGTATCGAAATCGCACGTTTGCATGAGAGTCTGAATGCCAGCATGATTTATGTGACGCACGATCAGGTTGAGGCGATGACCTTGGCCGATAAAATCGTTTTGCTCAATGCGGGTGAAGCGGTGCGTAAAGATGGCTCGGTCGCGCAATGTGGTGCGCCGCTGGAGTTGTATCACTTCCCAGTGAATAAATTCGTGGCCGGTTTCATCGGCTCGCCGAAAATGAACTTCATTCCAGCTAAATTGATTCATGCCGAGCCGGATGAAGCCACCGTAGATGTGGGTGGCAAAAACTTCCAAGTGCGCGTCAATGCGGTGGGTTTGGCTAAAGGCGCTTCATTGGAGCTGGGTATTCGTCCTGAGCACGTCATCATTGCCACCGATGAAACTGAAAATGTGATTCACGGTAAAGTGGAATATTTGGAAAAACTCGGCGAAGCATCCTACTTGTATGTGCGTGTGACTGAAGATGCAGACACCGTTACTGTGCGCCAACCGGGTGACAGCAAATACAAAATGGGCGATGACATCGCTTTGTATTTGAAGCCACGCCGCATGCATGCATTCAAAGACGATGGACGTGCCTGCGCCCGCACGATCAAAACCGATACCGTGCAGAATCAATTGTTCGTTGCCGGTGTGGTCGGTAGTACCCCAATGCATACACAAGCCGATTGATTTTAACCATGTGATTGATTGAGTCGTGCTGGCTCAATCATTAAAACACTTATCCCTAACTCTGTTTTGCGACTGGAGTTTTGCCGTACGAAATGCAAATTTCGTACGGTTTTTTTATCTGAGATCTGTGAAAAGAGATAAATGTGCTCATCTGTTTATATAATGGCACTGTGCTACTGTTCAAATTGATAAAAAAGGAGTGCGTATGACTCGTGTGCTACAGGCGCTGACCCGCGCCTTGAGCTTGATGTTTTCCCCTCGGGTGTGGCTGCTGATTTGGAAGCCTGCGCTATTTTCTGCGCTGTTTTGGTTGCTCATTATGCTGGCTGTGGGCATGGTTTGGGGGGATGATATTCGTGCCGCCATGCTGCGGGTGCAAAGTTGGATTGATGGTCAGTGGGTCGGTAATAATTGGTGGGAAATGGCCTTGAGTGGCGTGATGGGTTTTTTTGCCTTCATGCTCACCGTTGTATTGTTTGTGGTGTTGACCGTGGTTTGGGCGATGGTGCTGATCAGTGTGTTCGGTATGAGTCATATCAATCGTTTGGTCGCGAGTCGCTATTTCCCTGATTTGCACCGCGAGGGCAAGTTGTCCTCATGGCAAACCGTTTGGCATACAATGAAGTGGACCTTTTGGTTTGCCTTTTTCTGGATTATTTCAGTACCAGCGTATGTGCTCGCAGGGGTGGGCGCCTTGATTCATGGTGGCATTATTGCGCGCTATAACCAAAAGGTATTTACATTGGATGCGCTGGCCGATCATGCCACGCATGAGGAGTTTGAAACCATTGCTGAGCGACACAATCTCAATCTGTTTTTACTCGGCGTGGCCGTCACTTTGCTCGGTGCTTTGCCGACATTTATATGGATTGGTTCAGTCTTGGGCTTGGCTTTGTTGCCGGTAACGGCGATTTTGTCGGTGTTAACTTTTACCGCGCTGTTTACTTACTGTGGCTTGGCCTACAGTTTGTACTGTTTGCAGGCCTTGCAGGATTTACGTCAAGAGCGCGGCGAGGCAGCCTCCGCATTGCCAAGTGCACCGATCACAGCTGAAACGGCTGAGGTCAATCTGCCGGCTGTGGCACAGCAAACCGTGCAGGAGCCCACGCCATGAAGTTTGGTTTGATGATTATCGGTGATGAGATTGTGCAGGGCACGCGAGTGGATGCGCATTTTCCGGCGATTAAGCAGATGCTGGCCGAGCGTGGTTTGCGTTTGGCTTGGGTAGAGTATGTGTGTGATGATCGAGCAGATTTGGTCAAGCGCCTCAAGCGCAGTTTTGCTGAATCAACGCCGGTCTTGGTCACCGGCGGCATTGGTGCGACGCCGGACGATCACACGCGTCAGGCGGTGGCTGAGGCTTTGGGTTTGGCCATGGCGCCTAATTCTGAAGCGGTAGCTTTGATCGATGCGGTGGCACAAAAACGCGGGGAAACTGATCTTGAGAGTGCGACGCATCAGCAGCGTCGGCAGATGGGGCATTTTGTGGTCGGTGCGCAGTTGATCCCGAATGGTTTTAACGGCATTGCGGGGTTTAGCATACAGCAGCATTACTTCATGCCCGGATTTCCTGTGATGGCGCATCCGATGGTGGCTTGGGTGTTGGATAGCTATTACCGTGAGTGGTTTTTTAAGGATGGTTTCGCGCAGCGCTCGTGCATGGTGTATGACTTGCAAGAGTCACAAATCACGCCTCTGATGGAGGCAATTGAGCGTGATTATGTGGGCGTGCACACCTTTAGTTTGCCGACACTGGGGCACTACGGCGAAATCAAGCGATACAGCATTGAACTGGGGGTGAAGGCCGAAGGCGAAGGGGCGGCCTTATTGGATACAGCGTGGAATCATCTGCTTGCTCAAGTTCAGGCCATCGGTGGGCAATTGAGTTGATCGTCCAAATTGGTGACATGAAAAAAGGTTCAATGCATGCATTGAACCTTTCTGTTGGGTACGGCAATGGATTAGTCTTTAATCAAATACTGTAATTTATCGGTGCGTTTGGCCCATTCGTCTGCATCGGGTAGAGCGCCTTCCATGCGGGAAATGGTCGGCCATTTTTTGGCCAACTCGGCGTTCAGTGCAATCATATGCTGCTGATTGGCCGGTACGTCCTCTTCCGGTACAATCGCTTCAACCGGACACTCAGGGATACAGACCGCGCAGTCAATGCATTCGTCTGGATCAATGGTTAAAAAATTAGGGCCTTTTTTAAAGCAATCAACCGGACATACGTCCACACAGTCGGTATAACGGCATTGAATACAGGCTTCGAGTACTACGTGGGTCATTTCAAATCCTCTGTTGGGTAGTGGCAGTTGTTCGGGGTGATATTATAAAAGGTTTTTGCCTATTGTGTTTTGTGTCTTCAAAACGCACAGGGCTATTTAATGTTCTTGTGTTTGACGAGGGCGTTCGGCCAATGGCTTTTGCAATAAATCATGCATTTCATGCAACATTTTTTCGGTCGTATCCCAGTTCACGCACGCATCCGTCACGGAGCAACCGTAAATCAACTGTGAATGATCGGCAGGGATGGGCTGATTGCCCGATTCGATGAAGCTTTCAATCATCACGCCGATGATGGAGGTATTGCCTTCGCGGATTTGATGTGCCACATCTTTGAGTACCAGCGGTTGAAAATCGTGATTTTTCCACGAGTTCGCGTGTGAGCAGTCAATCATCAAGTTGGCCGGTAGTTTGGCTTTAATCAGGGCTTTTTCCGCCAGTGAAACAGACACCGTGTCGTAATTGGGACGGCCACCGCCACCGCGCAAGACAGTGTGTGCGTAGGCATTACCGCGTGTGCGGATGATTGCGGTTTCACCCGTTTCGTTAATGCCCAAAAAACTGTGCGGTGCGGATGCAGACAAAATACCGTTGATGGCGGCATCGAGCGAACCATCGGTAGCGTTTTTAAAACCAACCGGTGTGGACAAGCCCGAGGCCATCTCGCGGTGGGTTTGTGACTCAGAGGTGCGCGCGCCAATCGCGGTCCATGAAATCAGATCACCATAATACTGTGGTGCGATCGGATCAAGCGCCTCGGTCGCTGCGGGTAAGCCCAATTCATTTACATCCAGCAAAAACTGTCGGGCTTTACGCATGCCTTGGTCAATGTGGAATGAGTCGTCCATATCGGGATCGTTGATAAAACCTTTCCAGCCGGTTGAGGTACGTGGTTTTTCAAAATACACACGCATCACAACATACAGCGTGTCGCTCAATGCATCGGCCAACAGTTTCAAGCGTCGTGCGTAATCCAAACCCGCCACAGGATCGTGAATTGAGCAAGGGCCGACAATCACCATCAGTCGATGGTCCCGACCATCCAAAATATTTTGCAAAACGGTGCGTCCTGTCTCCACCGTGCGGGCAGCGCATTCGGAGAGTGGGACTAATTGCTTGATTTCGGCGGGAGAGGGCATATGCCCAATGCTGGAGACATTGAGGTTTTCGGTGCGGGAAGTTGGCATCGGGGAAACTATACAGAAAAACTATAAGAAAAAATACGAAGATCGTTGAAGAATTGTTATTGTACGTGTCACATTGCCATGTGACAATAAAACCCGCGTAAAAGCGCAAACTGATGGGCTTAGCGTGGCATTTTTGACGACTTTTTGGGTGAAATGCTACAATTGCGCCAAGCTTATGCTGAATACCAAACGCATGAGTTTGCTGGAAACAGGGTGTACTGTTGAAATTTGTGCGTATTTCACCAAATTGGTGCGAAATTGATAGATTTCAGGTGCGTATGGTTGATTCAGATATGGCAAAATTCTTGCCATATAACGGTTTTAGCGTTTTTCGCTATTTTTGTCACGGAAAGAAAAGGAAAAGGACTGACCATGAAAGAAATTACAGCAATCATCAAACCATTTAAACTGGATGAAGTTCGTGAAGCGCTGGCTGAGGTCGGTGTGACCGGCTTGACCGTGACTGAAGTCAAAGGCTTTGGTCGTCAAAAAGGCCATACCGAATTGTACCGTGGCGCAGAGTATGTGGTTGATTTCTTGCCTAAAGTAAAGGTTGAATTGGTGATTGACGACGGCTTGGTTGACACAGCGGTGGACGCGATCATCAAAGCGGCGCACACCGGCAAAATTGGCGATGGTAAAATTTTCGTACGCACCATCGATGAAGTCATCCGTATTCGTACGGGCGAAACCGGCTCTGATGCGATTTAAACATACGCTCAAAATCTTGAATGAGACTGCGGCTCACCCCGTGTGAGCTGCTATGCCCAATAGGGGCGACGATATTTTCTTCGTCGTATCTCTGCCGTCATTCCTGTTGCCTGAGTAGGTCAGTAGGAATGGCGGTTTTCTTTTGAAACAAGCGTTTATAAAAACCTTTGTTTTCCCATCTATTCGCCTTGGTTTTACAAGCCAATGGTACTGCCTCTGAAAATCTGAACGAGAGATAGACTCGTTCGGTTATAATCACCCGATTAAATGATTTCTTAAATATGCAGACCCTCAAGGTTCTATTGACGGGTTTAAAACGATTTGCATCTCCATGAACCTTGATTCAACCCCATCCTCTTCAGCGAACGCCGATGCTCCCTCGATGATTCCACCGCATGGTGATCATGAGGGTACGACACCGCCACACAACCCCAGTACACGCTCATACCAAGCTTTCATCATTGCTGCTTGTCTGATCGTCTTGGTGTCTATGGGCATGCGGCAATCCATGGGCTTGTTTGTGCAACCCATAGTTTTAACCACCGGTTTATCGATCGCAGTGGTTAGCTTGGCAATGGCGGTAGGGCAGGTGATGTGGGGATTTGCGCAGCCGATTGCCGGAATTTTGGCTGAACGTTATGGTGTACGTCAGGTCGCTTTACTCGGATTTGTATTTCTGGTGGTTAGTTTATGCTGCTTGCCTTTGATGCAAAACGCGACCGGCATATTTTTGGTATTTGGCGTTTTATCCGCGATCGGTGCCGGTTTTACCAGTATCTCCCTGTTTATCGGGGCTGCGGTACAGATGGTGCCTGCGAATCGCACGGGCTTTGTTTCGGGCTTGATTAATGCCAGTAGCTCATTGGGACAGTTTATTTTTGCACCACTGGTACAGCTGTTCCTCAGTATGTGGTCATGGGCGATCTCGGCGGCGAGTTTAGGCTTGGTAGCGCTGGCCAGTATGCCTTTGCTGTATTGGATTACGGGGAAAACTACGGCGGCGGTAGAAACGACACCGGCGTGCTGTGGTGTGGTCGTGCCCAATGAAAAAGTGGGTTTTCGTCATGCGTGGAGCTCGCGCAACTACCGTCTGCTGCATATTGGGTTTTTTACCTGTGGCTTTCATGTCGCCTTTTTGGTGACTCATTTGCCCGGTGCAGTTTCCATGTGTGGCTTGCCATCTACGGTCGCCAGCACCTCGCTGGCTGTGATTGGCATTGCCAATGTATTTGGCAGCCTCGCGGTGGGTCAATTGTGCCAAAAATATTCGATGTCTAAAGTGCTGGGCAGTTTGTACCTGATGCGTGTATTAGCGGTGGTGTGCTATATGTTTGCGCCGAAAACCGAAGTCACATGGTATTTGTTTGCCGCAGTTTTAGGCACAACTTGGCTGGCAACGGTACCGCCTACGGCTGGCTTGGTCGGCGGTTTGTTTGGCCTGCGTAATATCAGTACCCTGTTTGGACTGACCATGCTTTCACATCAAGTGGGGGCGTTTTTGGGGGCATATTTAGGCGGTCTCGCTGTTCAATATACCCATAGCTTCGATTGGATGTGGTGGGCGGATGCGGGGTTGGCGTTGATTGCGGCTGTTGCAAGCTTTATGATTAAGCAACCCATCAAATCATCTATTTCTGAGCTCACTATTTTGCGATAGTGAGGTTAAATTTAGCGGTCAGCGTAAGTAAGCAGGATGAGTCTATGTTGCAAAAAAGCGTGCTACGGCACGCTTTTTTATTGGGCAAGGAAACCTATATTAATCGTGGTTACCACGCCAATAAGTTTCATCAACCTGCGCGTTGTGATTGATCAGACGCGCCATGATGAAAAACAAATCTGAGCAGCGGTTAAGGTACTTTAGGCTGGATTCGTTGAGTGGTTCGCTTTGATTCAGGGCAACAAGACTGCGTTCAGCGCGGCGTGCAACGCTGCGGCAGACGTGTGCTTGTGTCGCGGCGCGTGTGCCGGATGGCAGGATGAATTCTTTGAGTGGTGGTAGCTGCCCATTGGCGTTTTCTGACCAGCATTCGATGTGCTCCAGTGCATGGGCACGTAGGAAGGTCATACCCGGGACGGCCAGTTCGGAGCCAATTTCAAATAGATGGTGTTGGATTGTGCTGAGCAGTGTATCCAAGGCTTGTTCGAACGGGCTACTGAGCGATTGACGCAGCACGCCGATGTGCGAATTGAGCTCATCCACGTCGCCCAATGCCATGAAGCGCGCGTGTGATTTGGGCTGGCGTGTACCGTCGGCGAGCGACGAGGTGCCGTCGTCGCCGGTGCGGGTGATGATTTGATTGAGGCGTTCTGTCATGGCGGCGGGTTAGTCGCGGAAATTGTCAAAGGTCAACGGCAAATCGCTCATGTCTTTGCGCAGCAGTGCCATGACGGCTTGCAGGTCGTCGCGTTTCGCGCCGGAAACACGCACTGCATCGCCTTGGATGGAGGCTTGGACTTTGAGTTTAGAGTCTTTGATCATTTTGACGATTTTTTTCGAGTCGTCCGAGGCGACACCGTTTTTCACTTTGATGACTTGTTTGACTTTATCGCCACCGACTTTTTGCACGTCTTCTTCGACCAGAAAACGCACGTCTACGCTGCGTTTGGCGCATTTGTTGCGCAGGATGTCAAGCACTTGGCCGAGTTGGAACTCGGAGTCGGCGTATGCGGTCAGCTCGAATTCTTTTTGTTCGACGCGGGCATCCGAGCCTTTGAAGTCAAAGCGTCCGGTGATTTCTTTGTTGGTTTGCTCAACGGCGTTGCGCAGTTCGACGGCATCGGCTTTGAGTACGGTGTCAAATGAGGGCATGGTTTCTCCTAATCTGTGCGGGAAGGTTCGTGAATTTATGCTCAAATTATACCCGATAGCCTTATAATGCGGGCTGATATGTTTTTACGCTAATTGATTGAAAATAATGATAAACGGACATTCAATAACGATTCAGATGGCGCATGATGTGGATTTGACTGCGTACAACACCATGGGGTTTTCGGTACGCGCGAACGATTATGTGTGCATTAATGATTGGGATGCTTTTCTGAATTGGTGGCGTGCGCCGGAGCAGGCTGATTTGCATGCTCGGCCACGTTTTATTCTCGGCGGTGGGAGTAATTTGGTACTGACTCAGGATGTTCCCGCATTGGTTTTACATATGCAAACCAAAGGCATTCGTGAGGTGCAACGTGACGCGCAGTATGTCTGGTGCGAGGTGGCCGCCGGTGAAATCTGGCATGACTGGGTAATGCACACCGTGGCTCAAGGCTGGGCAGGCATCGAGAATCTGGCCTTGATTCCGGGTACGGTGGGTGCGTCACCGGTGCAGAACATTGGCGCTTATGGCATGGAGGCGGCGCAGGCGATTGTGTATGTCAATGCCTTTGATTTCGCTAGCGGAGAAATGGTGCGCATTTCAATGCGCGAATGTGCCTTTGCCTATCGCGATAGTATTTTTAAACACGCGCTTCATGCGGAGCAGGCGCGTTATTTGATTGTGTCTGTGTGTTTTCAGTTGCGGCACGATTTGACTGAGTGGCAGGCGACACTTGGCTATGGCGATGTGGCGCAACAAGTCCAGGAGCGTACGCAAGGGCGCTCGGTGATGCCGGCGGATGTGGCGCAGGCGATCATTCAGATACGTCAAAGCAAACTACCCGACCCGAATGTTTTGGGCAATGCGGGCAGTTTCTTCAAAAATCCGGTGGTGTCGGCGCAGCAGGCCGACGCACTCAAAACCCAATATGAAAAATTGCCGTGTTATCCGATGGCGGATGGGGGTGTGAAGCTGGCGGCAGGCTGGCTGATTGAGCAGGCCGGTTGGAAAGGTTTTTGCTCCGCCGATGGGCATGTCGGTGTGTACGCAAAGCAGGCGCTTGTGTTGGTGCATCATGGGGGCGGTACGGGCGCTCAGTTGATGCAATTGGCGCGGCAGATTGCGGCGGATGTGCAGCATAAGTTTGGTGTGCTCATCGAACCGGAGCCGATTGTGATTTGAGTGTGCTTCCATAAAGGTTACTCAATTGCACCCAGATGTATCACGGTTTTTACATTTAAAAGCATTATAATTACACGGTTTGTAAATCCTTATGTATAGATAATGGATAAACAGCTTGTGTTTGGCTTGGAGGTCGCGCTCAATTAAATGCGATCAAAGCCGCATGAGCAGGGAGAAAAACTGTGAATCAAACTTTAATTCAATACTTTCATTGGTACACGCGTGCGGATGCCACGCTGTGGCAAGAATTGGCGGAGCACGCTACTTATTTGGCTAATCTGGGTATTACGATGACGTGGTTGCCGCCGGCCTATAAGGGCAGTGCAGGTAAAGACTCAGTCGGCTACGATGCCTACGATTTATTTGATCTGGGTGAATTTGATCAAAAAGGCAGTGTCGTTACCAAGTACGGTTCCAAGGCGCAATACCAACATGCGGTGCATTGTTTGCGCGAAAATGGCATCGGTGCAGTCGTTGATATTGTCCTCAATCACAAGGCGGGCGGCGATGAGCTCGAGCATTTTGATGCGGTCAAAGTCGATCCAGAGAACCGTGAGCTGGAACTGTCCGAACCGATTGAGATTCGGGGCTACACTAAATTTACCTTTCCCGGACGCGGGACACAACATTCGGATTTTCAATGGGACTACACCTGTTTTTCGGGGGTGGACTATGCCGAGGGTGAAACGGAGCACGTTATTTACCGCATCATGAATGGTCATGGCGAGGGCTGGGAAGAGGTCGTCGGTGATGAGTTGGGTAACTACGATTATCTGATGTTCAGTGATATTGACCATCGCAATGTAGAAGTGCGCAAAGAGTTGAACTATTGGGGCAAGTGGTACCACGATCAGATCGGTTTTGCGGGGGTTCGTCTGGATGCACTCAAGCATCAGTCGCCGGATTTTTACAAAGAATGGTTGCAATTGTTGCGCTCCAATACAGGGCAAAATCTATTTGCGGTCGGTGAATACTGGTATCCGGGCAAGCTGGAATGGCTTGAAGAATACATGAGCGTGACCGAAGGTTGCATGAGCCTATTTGATTGCTCACTGCATTTGCATATGCATACGGCCTCACAAAGTGAGGAGCCTTATGATCTGAGCACGATTTTTGAGGACACGCTGGTCAATGCCATGCCCGACAAAGCCGTGACCTTCACCGACAATCACGATACCCAGCCGCTACAGGCGCTTGAGGCGCCGATTGCGTACTGGTTCAAACCCATGGCCTATGCGTTGATTTTGTTGCGTCAGGGCGGGACGCCCTGTGTGTTTTACCCCGACTTATTTGGTGCGCAGTACACGGATGAGGGTGAGGATGGACAGATGCATGACATTACCCTGGCTAAAGTGGAAGGGATTGAGACCTTGCTGCACGCACGCAAACATCTGGCCTATGGCGAACAAAACGATTATCTTGATGAGCCGCATTTGATTGGCTGGACTCGCACCGGCGATGAGCAGCATGACGGCTGTGCGGTGCTGCTGAGCAACCAAGAGGCTGGACAAAAGGTGATGGAAGTCGGTACGCGTTATGCGGGTAAAACGTTTGTCGATCTACTCGGACATTGCGAACAAAAAGTGACCATTGACGAGCAGGGCTGCGGTGAGTTTCATTGTCCTGAGAGGGGTGTGAGCCTTTGGGCGGTAGAAGGAGCCGCCGATTTGTTTTAAAATGATCTGATATCTAAATGTTTGATTTTAAACAACTGTCGTATGTTTGTCGCTCTACTGTCGTCACCGACAGTGGGCTTTTCTGAGTATATTAGGGGCGAGTATCAACGGTTGAAATGGAGTGAAACGCATGATTCGGGAACTGAGGCTCAAACGGGGTTGGTCGCAAGAACAATTGGCGCAAATGTCTGGCGTCAGTTTACGCACGATACAGCGAGCCGAGCGAGGTGATGCCATCAGTGTGGAATCGCAAAAATCCATTTCTGCCGTATTTGATATTCATTTTTCCCAACTTCAGGAGAATACGATGAATAGCAAAGTTGAACCGGTGTCAACGCCATCCATGCCGCATCAAGAATTGACTCAGTCAACGTCTACGTCACACGACTATCGACACAGTGTCATGGTTTATGTTGTTGTCATTGGTTTTTTGTTTTTAATCAATGCGTTTACGAGCCCTGATTATTGGTGGGTGATTTGGCCGGCGTTGGGTTGGGGGCTGGGGATTGTTTTAAAGATCTTGAAAGCCTATGTTCCCAAATAGATTCAAGCGCGGTTCTGTATCCAGCGTCGTCATGCCAAAGAATGCACAAAGCCCCATCATGGGGCTTTGTGACAATGGCTGAGCAGATGCGATTATGGCACACTCAAACCATATTGCCCCAACTGCCCCAATCCTCCTAAATCCGTTACATGGGTGTAGCCCATGCTTTTTAAGGTTTCAGCGGCAATGCCAGAGCGTCGTCCGGAACGGCAGTATAAGTAAATGGTTTGATTTTTATCGGGAGCAACACTGCTGATTTGCTGTGCAATGCTGTCGTAAGGCATGAGTTTCGCTTGCGGTGCATGGCCGCTGGCGTATTCATCTGCGGTACGAACGTCCAGCAAAATGGCTTTTTGTGCGGCAATTTCAGCGGCGACCGTGGTGGTGGCTTGAGTAGCGCTTGAAGGGGGATTATTGGCCTTGCTGGTGTTGGCTTCGCAAGCGGGTAATAGGGTGCATGCGCTCAGTAGTGCGATCAAAACGCGTTGTTTCATGGCGGAAATCCTTTGCGGTTTGCTGGCGTATTGGGGCAAAAAATAAACGAGAACGCATGGGTGGGTTCTCGTTGGTTTATTGTTCTTCTTCCAATTCAGCGCTGATAAACTCGGTGGTTTGCAGATTGTTGTCGCCGGCAAAATCGAGAAAGAATCGGTAGGCTTCAGGGCGAATTTTTTCCAGATCGTAATGCACAATCACACTTTTGACCCCTTCCCACAGCGTTGGGCGCACATATTGGGAGTAGGTGATGTGGTTGTAGCCTGCTGTGTCTTGTTCAAAGCAGCGCATCACACCGCATAAACGTTCCGCCCAATCACTCGGACGAAAAGGTTTGTTCTGTTGTGTAACGCCTTTGATAATGATGCCGTCCTTTAAACTTGCCATGGGGTTGTCTCTCAGTCAATTATTGTGTTTATAGATAGCTGGATTTCAGTTGGTTTTGCGCTGATTCTAATGTATTCATCAGCAGCATGGTAATGGTCATCGGACCGACACCACCCGGAACAGGGGTAATTGCTCCAGCTACTTGTCGCACACCTTCATAGTCCACATCGCCACACAGTTTGCCTTCGGCATTGCGATTCATGCCGACATCAATGACCACGGCGCCTTCGCGTACCATGTCAGCGGTGAGGATATTGATCCGGCCAACGGCTGCGACGATGATGTCGGCGTTGCGCGTGTGCGAGGCCAAATCACGGGTTTTTGAGTTACAGATGGTGACAGTCGCACCGGCTTGCAACAGCATCATGGCCATTGGTTTGCCGACAATATTGGATGCGCCAATCACCACGGCATTCGCGCCCCACACCGGTACTTTGTGAAACTCCAGCATTTTCATCACGCCGTAAGGGGTGCATGCACGTAAACGGGGCTGACCGGTCATCAATGCGCCGGCATTGATCAGGTGAAAACCATCAACGTCTTTGGCTGGGGTGATGGCTTCTAATACCGCGTGTTCGTTGATGTGCTTAGGAAGGGGGAGTTGAACCAGAATGCCGTGAATATCAGGGTCTTGGTTAAGTTGTTGGATGCGTTGCAGCAGCTTGGCTTCGGTTAAATCCGCTGGATATCGATCCAGAGAAGAGTGCATGCCGACGGCTTCGCAGGCTTTGACCTTGTTGCGCACATACACTTGCGAGGCTGGGTTGTCACCGACCAGTATCACGGCCAAACCCGGACGCACCCCTTGTTCCACCAGCTGGTCAACACGGGTTTTGATTTCCTCTTGTGTGGCAGTGGCAATCGCTTTGCCATCAATAATGGTTGCGCTCATGACATCCTTCATTCCATAAACTTAGACTGGGCGCATTATAGCATTGTCCTTATGGGTTTTCTATGGCTGTATGGCATGATTGATATCATTTGTGGCGTGATTTTCTCTGGGGTGGGCTTGAATCAAGGCGTTGTTCTTGTACAATGCGGTCATTACAAAGGCTTGGGTTTGGGTGGATGATGAAAACTGTTTATGCAACATGGGTGCGGCTGTTTGCCTGTTTGGCTTTGATGTGGATCGTGCCGTCGTGGGCGCAGACCGAGACGGAGCTGCTCCCGTCTGAATCTACGAGTGTGGTTGGGCGCGAACAGTCGCCGTATGCAGTGCGCAAAGAGGATTTTCTATCGGCTTTGAGTCAAGCGGTTCCGAGTGCCAATGCGTCGTTTTTCGTACAGGCGGTGGATGAGAAAACGCCGCTGCTGGCGATGAACACTCAGCGCGGGCAAAACCCAGCCTCGGTGATTAAGCTGGTGACCTCTTTTGCCGCATTGCAAAAATTCGGTGCCAGTCATCAGTGGCGTACGCAATTGATGTCGCAGGGTGTGCCAGATCAGGCGGGGTATTTGAATTCACCTTTACTGCTCAAGGGCGCGGGTGATCCGCAATTGGTGATTGAGCGTTTGGATGATTTGGTCGGGCAGCTCAAGCGGCATGGGGTGCGTCAGCTCAATGCGCCGGTGTGGATTGATCGTTCGGCCTTTGCGCCCAATAATCAAGGCGCGGGTGATTTCGATGGCGAACCGTCTTTACCCTACAATGCTTTACCGGATGCGGCCTTGCTCAATTTTCATGCACTGAGTTTTCAATTTGAACCGAGCACGGCGCAGGTGCGCATGGTGCCGTGGTTGGATGGTTTTAATCTGAATAATCGGGTGCGCTTTGTCGAGGGTGAATGCCCCGCCGGCGGCTGGAAAAGTACGGTTAATTTGAGCGTGATGGGCTACTCTGCGGTGGTTGGTGGGGTGTACTATTCTGGTTGCGGAGAACAGCAATGGCATGTGCATGCGTATCAACTCTCGGCCAATGATTATGCGCGCGGTGTGCTCGGTGCTTTGTTCAAAGGGCATGTCAATTTGGATGTGGCCAGTTGTACCGTGGAGCGTGTTTGGGACAAGATTTTACAGCGCTGGCATGACTGCTTTGCGCCGAATATCGTGTGGACGCAAAGTCAGGTGCAGGATGTGGCTGCGGCGGATCAAGCAGGAAACTGGCGTGTTTTGGCGCAGGAGGCTTCGCCGCCTTTGTCCAGCATACTCAAGGACATGAATTTTTTCAGTAACAATGTCATGGCGCGGCAGATTTACCTGAATTTGTCGCAGAACAATGGTCAAGCCGCTTCTTTGGAACAAAGCGCGCAGGAAACACATCGATTGCTGCAATCCGTGGGCTTGTCTGATCGCAGCATCGTCATGGGCAATGGCTCTGGATTGTCGCGGGCGACGCGGATCAGCGCACAAGAATTGGGCGGTTTGTTGGTGTTGGCCAGTCGCAATCCGGCTTTTTACGCCAGCCTGCCACGCATCGGTTTGGAAGGAACGGTGAAAAAACGTTTAACCAACACCGATATGGTGGGGCGAGGGCGGATGAAAACCGGTACACTCAATGATGTGCGTGCCATCGCAGGCTATATAGACGGGCGTAGTGGTAAGCGCTATGCGGTGGTATCGATTTTCGATCACCCCAATGCGCAGACGGAGGCGAGTAAGCGGGTACATGATTTGTTCATGCAATGGGTGGGCGAGCAGTAAGGTTATTTCCATCATTCGCGGCTATTGGTGCGCGCATTTCCACAATTTTTTCACAAAGTTTTCACTTTAATTCCCTACGATTGGGTAAAGTTTTCTGCTTCGCCACAGAAAAAAAAATGATTCTCTTGAATTTTTCAGCGCTGATTGTGGCCTATAAAAAATAGTGTTTTTAAATCAGATTGTTACAATAATTTTCAGAAGGCTTGATGTTTAAGATTAGGCTTCGCAACTTTGTGTAACGGGTTTCTCCATATAATCGGCGTATAATTCTGGGTTGTTTACAGCGTGGTTTTGTTGGTTTTTATAGATTGAAGTGATAATTATGAGTGATATAGCGATTACTACGAGTCTTTTATCTTTGGTAGCGGTGCTCGGCTTATGGCTGGGGCAGCTAAAACTGAAAGGAATCGGTTTTGGCATTGGCGGGGTGCTGTTTGGCGGGATTTTGATCGGTCACTTTGTACACAAATATGGCTTGGAGCTCGACAAACACACCTTGCAGTTCATTCAAGAGTTTGGCTTGATTCTGTTTGTCTATACCATCGGTATTCAGGTCGGCCCCGGCTTTTTCTCCTCGCTGAAAAAATCAGGTCTCAAGCTGAATTTGTTTGCTTTGATGATCGTCGGCTTGGGCGCCTTGTGTGTGATCGGCCTGTTTTACTTCTTTAATTTACCATTGCCAGTGATTCTGGGGATTTACTCGGGCGCAGTCACCAATACGCCGTCACTCGGTGCGGGTCAGCAGATTTTGACCGAATTGGGTATGACCAATATTACTTCTACCATGGGTATGGCGTATGCGATGGCGTATCCGTTTGGTATCGTCGGGATTTTGCTCAGCTTCTGGCTGATTCGCTGGTTTTTCAAAATCAATATTGAACGTGAGCACGCCGCATACGAGGCGGAAACCGGTGAAAAAGATGCGTTGAGCACTTTGAATGTACGTGTCTCCAATCCCAATATGGATGGTTTGAAAATCCGTGACATTCCGGGGTTTGAAGGCAATAGCGTGTTGTGCTCACGCATAAAATGCGGCGGCACGCTGACCGTGCCGACAGCGGATACGACGGTGCATGTGGGCGATATCATGCATTTGGTCGGTGATGAGCAGTACATCAAACGTGTGCAATTGATTTTGGGCGATGTGGTGGAAGAATCCATGACAACCAAAGGTACGGACTTGCGCTCAGTGCGTGTCGTGGTGACGCACGAGCAGGCCTTTGGCAAACACATCCGTGAGATCCGTCAGCATGATGTGGTGGTGTCTCGTCTGAGCCGTGCGGGCATTGAACTGGTTCCAACCGGTGAGATGACTTTGCAATTCGGTGACGTATTGAATTTGGTTGGTCATGTGGATTCAATCGCCTCGGTGGTGGAAATTGTCGGTAATGCTCAGAAAAAATTGCAGCAGGTGCAGATGCTGCCGGTGTTCGTCGGTATTTTGCTGGGGGTTTTGGTTGGCTCGATTCCGATTGCTGTGCCGGGATTCCCTGTGCCTCTGAAATTGGGCTTGGCCGGTGGGCCGTTGATCGTTGCTTTGATTTTGGCGCGTATCGGTACGTTGGGTAAATATTATTGGCTGATGCCCTCCAGTGCGAATCTGGCTTTGCGCGAAATGGGTATTGTGTTGTTCTTGGCCGTGGTTGGTTTGAAAGCCGGTGGTGAGTTTTTCCATACCTTGCTGCATGGAGATGGTTTGCAGTGGTTGGGCGTGGGCACGATCATTACCTTGGTGCCATTGATCATTACCGGTATCGTGGCGCGCGTGTATGGCAAGTTGAATTATCTGTCTTTGAGCGGCTTATTGGCCGGCTCTATGACCGATCCTCCGGCCTTGGCGTTCGCGACCTCGATCAAAGAGGAAAGCGGTGCGGCCGCGTTGGCTTACTCAACTGTTTATCCGCTGGTGATGTTTACACGGATTATCTCGCCGCAACTGTTGGCCATTTTGCTCTGGGCGATGCAGTAAGTGGTGTGTGATATGACAAAAGGCTGATTCGTTTGAATCAGCCTTTTTGTTTGTGAGTCCCGTTTGTGTTGGGTTTAAGCTTTGCTGGTGTTGCTGCTCAAAGCACCGCTCAAACGCGCGAGCACAGTATCGCGCCCCAAAATCTGAATCACGCTGTCCAGCGATGGACTTTGGATCTGTCCGAGTAGAATCGCGCGCAACGGACGACCGAAGTTCGGCATTTTCAGCTCGTGCTTGGCCAATGTGCTTTGAATCAAATCGTGAATCGCGGCTTTTTCCCACGCAGTATTTTTTAGCTGTTCGGTAAAATCAGCGATGGCAGGATGGTTTGCTTGATTCAAATGGCTGGCAATGAGGGCTTCGTTGGCGGCATACGGCAGATAAAACGTTTCTATCGCATCCACGATGTCGTTCAGTGTGTCGGCTCGGGATTTGAACAACTCGACCCATGCACTCAGTGAGGCTTGATCGATGGGCAAACGGTGTGCATAGTTGCTCAGGCGTTGTTCCAAACGCGGTTGAATCAAGGCGCTCAGTTCATCATTCGGTTTTTGGTTGATGTAATGGTTGTTCAACCAATTTAATTTTTTTGGATCCCATTGCGCTGGGGAGTTGGATAAATTGGTTAAATCAAACCATTCGATGAACTGCGCACGGCTGAAAATTTCATCGTCGCCATGTCCCCAGCCCAGACGTGCCAAGTAATTGCACAAGGTTTCTGGCAAATAACCCAGTTTTTCGTAGTCCATCACGGCGGTGGCATTGGTGCGTTTGGACAGTTTTTTGCCATCCGGTCCCAAGATCATCGGAATGTGACCGTATTGGGGTAAAGGCGCGCCGAGCGCTTGCAGTACATTGATTTGTTTGGGGGTGTTGCCCACATGGTCGTCGCCTCGAATCACATGGGTAATGCCCATGTCCCAGTCATCAACCACGACGCAGAAGTTGTAGGTCGGCGTGCCATCGGCGCGAGCGATGATCCAGTCGTCCAGCTCAATATTGTTGATGACGATTTCGCCTTTGACCACGTCGTTCCAAACGACAGCGCCGTCGGTCGGATTTTTAAAACGCACCACAGGCTGTGCGCCATCCGGAATGGCTGGCAAAGTTTTACCTGCTTCTGGTCGCCACAGGCCGTTGTATTTAATGCGCTCATTGTTGGCTTCCTGTTGTGCGCGCATTTGTTCCAACTCCTCTTTCGAGCAGTAGCAGTGGTAGGCCGTGCCGTTTTCCAGCATCTGCGCGATCACCTCACGGTAGCGATCCATGCGTTGCATTTGGTAGTAGGGGCCGTCATCGTGGTGCAGATCCAACCACGCCATCGCGTTCAAAATCTCCGCGACATTTTCGGGCGTAGAGCGCTCCACATCGGTGTCCTCAATGCGCAATACAAAGGTCCCTCCAAAATGACGCGCCAGCGCCCAGCTGTACAGTGCCGTGCGTGCACCACCGATGTGCAATGCGCCGGTCGGGCTGGGGGCAAAACGAGTGCGGATGGCGCTGGATGCCGCATGTGTCGTGGTGGCTGTATTCATCAGAGCTTACTTTCTTCTTTTAAATGGGGAGATGGGCTATCGTTTTCGCCCCTGTTGTGGAGGGGGACAAATCGATACCCGTGCGCTGCGCATTATAAACGAGACGACTGCTTTGAGCCAGTTTTGGGCGGCTAAACTACCATTTACGCATGAATAAGGATTTTTTATGGTATTTGGCTGTGGATTAATCATCTTTTTTCACATTGTTTGAGCTAAAATGACAGAATTTACTGAACGAATGTGCGGGAAGCAATACGGTGCTGGATGCAAAGAATGTGGTGAAGAGTTCATGACAATGTTTTTGACTTTACGCTTGGAAAACGAGCAGGCAACGGAACAGTTGGCACACAAATTTGTTCGAGTGCTGCATGCGGGCGATTTGGTGTTTTTATCTGGCGATTTGGGCGCGGGTAAAACCACGTTCACGCGGCATTTGATTCGCGCGCTGGGTTTGGATACGCGGGTTAAAAGTCCGACTTATACCTTGCTGGAAAGCTATGACCTACCTGAATCAGCGCCTGCACGGACGGTGCATCATTTCGATTTGTATCGCCTGTCTGATCCTCGTGAGTGGTATTCGGCGGGATTTGAAGAGACCTTGAACGAGGATAGCATTGTGGTGATCGAATGGGCGGATAAGGCGCAGGGCGCACTGCCCAAACCCGATTGGCGCATACATCTGACACATGATGAACCTCAAGATGAACCGGATTCGAATGTGCCCTCAGCGGATGCGAGCGAAGAATCGACATTTTTTGATGTGCCGCGCTTTGTGGTGATTGAGGCGGTGAGTGCGCGCGCTTTGGGGCTGATTGCGCAGTTGCGCTAAATAGAATGACTTGATTGGGGCTGTGCTGGATAGGGAGCATCCATTGGTGTGAGGTATCAGCAACCATGTCGTAAAGTCATTGACAATTGCGCCAAACTTTTACAGACTGACAACCTGTCAACGAATTATCTGTCCATATTTCGGTTGCATCAGACTTATAGCGTTGAATGTGTTGTTTGTCCAAAATGATTGAAAATTAATAACCCCTTTTAAAGAGGAGAATAAAAATGAGGTATGAATTGAAACTCGGCGTTTTGAGCGCAGCAGTGGCGTTGGCTTTGGGCTTGAGCGCCTGCGGTGGCTCCGGTGGAGAGAAAAAAGCCGACGGCAAAGCCGTTGGCGGCGCAGTAGCGGCAATGCCTGCGAATAAAACCACTTTGGTGGTTAATAATGGTACCGAGCCAGAAACTTTAGATCCGGCGAAAAGCAGTGGTGTGCCAGAAGACAACATCGAGCGTCAATTGCTCGAAGGTTTGGTCGTCGTCGGTAAAGACGGCAAAATCGCTCCGGGTGTTGCAACTTCATGGGAAAACAAAGATTTTAAAGTATGGACATTCAAGTTGCGCGACAACGCCAAATGGAGCAACGGCGATCCAGTTACTGCGGAAGATTTCGTTTATAGCTGGCAACGTGTGACCGATCCAAAAACAGCATCTCCTTATGGCTCTTACTTGGCCGATGCGCATGTTGTGAATGCGCAAGCAGTTTTGGATGGTAAAGCCAAGCCAGCAACTCTGGGTGTGAAAGCGGTTGACGCTCATACCTTTGAAGTGACTTTGAGCGAGCCAGTACCGTATTTTGTCGATATGTTGACCCACTCGTCTGTATTGCCAGTACATAAAGCGACTGTTGAAAAAGGTGGCGAAAAATGGACGCAAGCCGGTAGCTTCGTCGGCAATGGTGCGTATGTGCTGAAAGAATGGACGGTCAATAGCAAGATTGCTTTGGAGCGCAATAAAAACTATTGGAACGATGCGGCAACTCAAATCAATCAGGCTGAGTTTTTGCCAATTCAAGAAGAAACCACCGATGTCAATCGCTTTAAAGCAGGCGAAGTTGACATGACACACAATATGCTGCCAACAGACATGTTCGCGTCGTTGAAAACCGAACTGGGCGATCAAGTCAAAGTAACGCCGTATCTGTGTACCTACTACTACGAGTTCAACACCAAAAAAGCACCGTTTGATAATCCAAAAGTACGACGCGCCTTGGCTTTGGCCTTGGATCGTGACGTGATTACCGAAAAAGTGATGCAACAGGGGCAGACTGCAGCCTATAGCTTTACGCCTGTGGCCACCAATAATTACAAAGCCAACCATCCTGAGTGGGAAAAATGGAATAAAGAGCAACGCATCGCCGAGGCGAAAAAATTGCTGAATGAAGCGGGCTACAGCGATGCCAAACCATTGGACGTGACTTTGCTGTACAACACCTCTGAAAACCATAAAAAAGTAGCGGTTGCGGCCTCGGCTTTGTGGAAACAAGCTTTGGGCTTTGTCAACATCAATTTGGATAATAAAGAATGGAAAACCTATTTGGATAGCCGTCGTACCGGTAACTACCAGTTTGCGCGTGCAGGCTGGTGTGCAGACTACAATGAGCCATCCTCATTCCTCAATACCCTGAAAACAGGCAATGGCAATAACTATGGTAAATACTCGAATGCCAATTTCGACGCTTTGATGGCGAAAACTTTGGCCGCAGGTACGACCGATGAGCAACGTGCGGATCTGTATCAACAAGTTGAAGCGCAAGCCGATGTGGATATGCCGGTGATTCCTATTTATCACTATGTGAGCCCACGTTTGGTTAAATCCTATGTGGAAGGCATGAGCAAAGATCCACTGGATAAGTTCTACTTCAAAGATATGTCGTTCAAAAAATAATATTAATTAACGAAGTACTTTGATACTGGATAACTGCCCCGCCGTATGCGTGGGGCGGTTTTCTTTTCATCATCGGGTCGTACTGACGACCGATTTGCAGTGGAGCAGTCATGTTAAAACTCATTTTTAGACGTATTTTAGAAGCGATTCCGACCTTGTTTGTGTTGGTGACGATTTCCTTTTTTATGATGCGTTTGGCGCCCGGTAGCCCATTTACCAATGAAAAAGGTTATCCCCCTGAGGTGATGGCCAATATCGAGGCGAAATATCATTTGAACGAACCGTTGAGCACACAATATGTGAGCTACTGGAAAAGTTTGGCACAGGGCGATTTGGGCCCGTCGTTTAAATACAAGGATTATTCCGTGAACGAGCTGCTGGCGCAGGCGTTCCCCGTGTCGCTGAAGTTGGGCTTGTATGCCTTTATCTTGGCGGTGCTGGTCGGTGTGACTTTTGGGGTGATCGCCGCACTCAAGCAAAACAGTTGGCTCGATTATCTGCTCATGAGTTTTTCCATGACGGGGGTGGTGATCCCGAGCTTTGTCACCGCGCCGATCTTGATTTTATTATTCGCCGTGACTTTACGCTGGTTGCCGGGTGGTGGCTGGAACAATGGCGCATTTATCAATATGGTTTTGCCGATGACCGCGCTGGCGCTGGTGTATCTGGCGGGGATTGCGCGGATTATGCGCAGCTCGATGATTGAGGTGATGAACAGCCAATTCATCCGTACCGCGCGCGCCAAAGGTCTGCCCATGCGCGTGATCGTGCTCAAGCATGCTTTGCGTCCGGCGTTGTTGCCTGTGATTTCGTACTTAGGTCCTGCGTTTGTCGGGATTATCACGGGTTCGATCGTGATTGAAACTTTGTTTGGTCTGCCGGGTATTGGTCAGCTGTTTGTGAACGGCGCGCTCAATCGTGACTATGGCATGGTGCTGAGCTTGACGATTTTAGTCGGTATTTTGACCATTGCCTTCAATGCCATCGTCGATGTGTTGTACGCGGTGATTGATCCGAAAATCCGTTATTGATTCGCTGAATAATAATCTATGAAGAAACTGTTTTAAGTCCCTCGCCCCGACGGGGAGAGGGATATAGGGAGAGGGGGCTTAGTTTGATTCCATTAAGGATGAGTAACACCCTCTCCCCAACCACTCTCCCGCAAGCGGGCGAGGGGCTGATCCGATAGACAGTTGTGGATGGTTATTTTTCTGCTTGTGGGAATAGAAATATGATATTAAATAATAAACAAAATGCCGCAATGGCTGAGGCTTTGAGCGAGCAGCTCGATGTGAAGGGCCGCAGTCTGTGGCAGGATGCGTGGCGACGTTTTCGCCGCAATAAGGCGGCGTTGGCCAGCTTGATGATTTTGAGCGTGGTGCTGCTGTTTGTGCTGATCGCACCGTTTTTGTCGCCGTATGGTTATGCGCAGGCGTCATGGGATGCGATGCAGGCGGCGCCAAATTTCGCCACCAAGCATTATTTCGGTACGGATTCGATCGGACGTGATTTGTTTGTGCGTGTGGCGGTCGGCGGGCGTATTTCATTGCTGGTCGGTCTGGCCGGTGCGTTGGTCGCCGTGCTGTTCGGTACGATCTATGGCGCGGTATCCGGCTATGTCGGCGGTAAAACGGATATGGTGATGATGCGTTTTCTGGAAATTTTGAACGCATTTCCATTCATGTTCTTCGTCATTTTGCTGGTGACGCTGTTCGGTCGTAATCTGGTGTTTATCTTTATCGCGATTGGCTTGGTATCGTGGTTGGACGTGGCGCGGATTGTGCGTGGTCAGACTATGAGCTTGAAGCATAAGGAGTTCATCGAGGCAGCACACGTCGGCGGGGTGAGCGGTTGGAACATCGTGACGCGCCACATCGTGCCGAATGTACTGGGCGTGGTGGTGGTGTATGCCTCGCTGCTGGTACCGGCGATGATTTTGTTTGAATCATTTCTGAGCTTTTTGGGCTTGGGTGTGCAGGAGCCGATGACGAGCTGGGGTGCGCTGTTGCAAGAGGGTGCGAAGAATATGCAGGTGGCGTTGTGGCAGTTGTTGTTCCCGACGGTGTTCCTCGTGGTGACCTTGTTCTGCTTTAACTTTATCGGTGACGGCCTGCGTGATGCGCTCGATCCGAAAGATCGTTGAGCTCTGATAAATAGATGAACGAATGGAGTCGATGATGAGTTTATTATCTGTGCGCGATTTGAGCGTGACGTTTCATACTGAGGACGGTGAGGTGACGGCCGTCAATGATTTGAATTTTGAATTGCTCAAGGGGCAAACCTTGGGCATCGTGGGTGAGTCCGGCTCGGGCAAGTCGCAAACGGCGTTTGCCATGATGGGTTTGTTGGCAAAAAATGGTAAGGCGAGCGGCTCGGTTAAGTTTGAAGGGCAGGAGCTGATTGGCTTGTCGGAGGCGAAACTCAATAAAGTGCGCGCGAACGAAATCGCCATGATTTTCCAAGATCCGATGACCTCGCTCAATCCGTATTTGCGTGTGGGCGATCAGTTGGATGAGGTCTTGCGCCTACACAAGGGCATGAGCAAAACCGAGGCTCGCGCCGAATCAATCCGCATGCTGGACGCGGTGAAAATCCCTGCGGCGGCCAAACGCATCAATATGTATCCGCATGAATTCTCCGGTGGGATGCGTCAGCGTGTGATGATCGCGATGGCTTTATTGTGTCGCCCGAAACTGTTGATCGCGGATGAGCCGACCACGGCCTTGGACGTGACGGTTCAGGCGCAGATTATGACGCTGCTCAATGAACTTAAGCGCGATTTTGACACCACGATTATTTTGATTACCCATGATTTGGGCGTGGTTGCGGGGATTTGTGATCAGGTTTTGGTCATGTACGCCGGTCGCACGATGGAGTACGGCAGCGTGGATGATATTTTCTACCGTCCGACGCATCCGTACAGCGTGGGGCTGCTTGGCGCGGTGCCGCGTGTGGATGTGGAGCTGGAAGAGCTGCGCACCATCGCGGGTAATCCGCCGAATCTGCAAAATCTGCCGAAAGGCTGCTCATTCCAAGAGCGCTGCGCATTTGCGATGGATCAATGCAAAGTGAGCCCGCCGCCATTGGTGAATTTTGGTCATCATCGTCAGCGGGCGTGCTATCAGCCGATCGAAATCGTCACTCAAACACAAGGAGCAGGGCAATGAGCAACAACCATCAACCTTTGCTCCGCGTGAGCGATTTGCATGTGCAATTTAAGGTCAAGCCGGAAGGTGGCTGGATTTGGCAAAAGCCAGACGTGCTCAATGCGGTCAATGGCGTATCGTTTGAGTTGAACGAAGGGGAAACCCTCGGCGTGGTCGGTGAATCCGGCTGTGGCAAATCCACTTTGGCGCGTGCCATCATCGGCTTGGTCAAAGCGCATTCGGGCAATATTGTGTGGCAGGGCGAGGAGTTAACCGCGTTGTCGCCTAAAAAAATGCGTCTGAAGCGTAAAGACATTCAGATGATTTTCCAAGATCCGTTGGCTTCGCTCAATCCGCGCATGACCATTGGTGACATCATCGCCGAGCCCTTGCAAACCTTTTACCCAGAGTTGGGTAAAGACGAGGTGACCACGCAAGTGCGCGCGATGATGAAAAAAGTCGGTTTACTGCCGAATATGATTAACCGCTATCCGCATGAGTTTTCGGGTGGTCAGTGTCAACGCATCGGCATTGCGCGCGCGCTGATTGTGAAGCCGAAAATGATCATTTGTGACGAACCGGTATCCGCGCTGGATGTGTCGATTCAGGCTCAGGTGATTAACCTGCTCAAGGACATTCAGAAGGAAATGGGCTTGTCGCTGATTTTCATCGCGCACGATCTGTCGGTGGTCAAGCATATTTCTGATCGCGTGCTGGTGATGTATCTGGGTAATGCGGTGGAGCTGGGCACGGATCAAGCGGTGTACAGCAATCCATCGCACCCGTACACGCAGGCGCTGATGTCCGCTGTGCCGATTCCTGACCCAGAAGCCGAGCGCGTCAAACAGATTCAACTGCTGCAAGGTGATTTGCCTTCGCCAATCCATCCACCGTCTGGCTGTGTGTTCCGTACCCGCTGCCCCGTTGCCGATGAGGGTTGTGCGCAGACCAAGCCGAGTTTGCAAGGCACGAGCGAGCATCAAATTGCCTGCTTGCGTCGGCAGGTGGCAGTGCATGTCTGAGGTTGAGCGTAAGATTCGGCGCGAGGTTGGATGAGCTCAAATAGTTCATGAACCCAATCAAAAGGGAGCTGATCGCTCCCTTTAACTTTAAATGGCTGACAACCTCAGCGAATCTTAAATTTCAGCACAATTGATCAAAAAAGGCCGTCATTCCCGCGAAAGCGGGAATCTATGAGTTCTTAAACTCAACGGGTCACCCAAAATGGATCCCCGATAAAACCAATCGGGGATGACGGTTTTTGACGTTCGGACTTTGCCAACAAGCTCTTCTTTTTTCAGAACAACCCTGAAATCCGTCCATCGGCATCCACGTCGATTTTCTCAGCAGCGGGGATTTTCGGCAATCCCGGCATTTTCATGATGCTGCCGGAGATAGCGACGACAAAGCCCGCACCGGCGGAGACGGTGACATTGCTGATGTGCAATTGGAAATTCTGCGCGCGACCGAGTTTGCTCGGATCATCGCTCAGCGAGTACTGGGTTTTGGCGATGCACACCGGCAGATGTCCAAAGCCCAAAGCGGTTAATTGATCCAATTGCTTTTGTGCCGCACTGGTAAAGGTCACGCCATCCGCACCATAAATGCGCGTGGCCACCGCATGAATTTTCTCGCTCAAACTCGCATTGTCAGGGTAGGTTAAAGACAGCGGTTGATCGTCGTTGGCGTTGTTTTCACACAACTGCACCACCGCGTGTGCCAGTTCTTCACCGCCTGCGCCTCCTTCCGCCCAGACTTTGCAAATCGCCACCTGCGCGCCGAGTGCTTCGCAGGAGTGCTTGAGCAGAGCGACTTCGGCATCGGTATCT
>CAZCDD010000003.1:0-25178 GCA_964497405.1 uncultured Hydromonas sp.
ACAACGGTATGGGTGGTGGCGCGGCCGCTGCGATTGCCGCGATCGAGTTTGCCAAAGGCGAAGCGCACAATACCGGTACGCTGATTTTGGCGGTGCTGGGTGCGCTAATCGGTGCGATTTCCTTCACCGGCTCATGCGTGGCGTTTGGTAAATTGCAAGGTTTGATTAAAAAGGCGCATCGTTTACCGGCGCAAAATATGGTCAACATCGGTTTGGCTGCGGCAGCGGTCATTCTGGGCTTGGCGATGATCGTATTCGCTCCGGCTTCGGGTTGGCTGGTCGTGCTGTTTTTCCTTGTCGCGCTGGTTTTGGGCGTGGTCGTGACCATGCCGATTGGTGGTGCGGATATGCCAGTGGTGATTTCGCTGTTCAATGCGTTTACCGGCTTGGCTGTGGGCTTTGAGGGTTATGTTCTGGGCAATCCGGCGCTGATTATCGCGGGGATTGTGGTCGGTGCAGCGGGTACGCTGTTGACCCAATTGATGGCCAAAGCGATGAATCGCCCGCTGGCCAACATCTTGTTCACGCCAATTACCGGTGAAGCACAAGGCGGCCAAGCAATCGAAGGCACAATGAAAGAGCTTTCGGCGATTGATGCCGCGTCATTGATGCGCTATGGCAGTAAAGTGCTCATCGTACCGGGTTACGGCATGGCGGTGGCGCATGCGCAGCATAAGGTATGGGAAATGGCCGGTCTGCTCGAAAAAGCCGGCGTGGAGGTGAAATTCGCGATTCACCCAGTGGCTGGACGCATGCCGGGACATATGAATGTGCTGCTGGCCGAAGCGGGCGTGCCGTATGACAAGATTTTTGACTTGGAGGAAATCAATGAGGAGTTCGCTCAGGCCGACGTGGCGTTGGTCATCGGTGCGAACGACGTGGTCAATCCGAGCGCGCGTACGGACAAATCCAGCCCGATTTACGGTATGCCGATTTTGAACGCCGATTACGCGCAAAACGTGATCGTCATCAAACGCGGTAAGGGTACGGGTTACTCGGGCATTGAAAACGCCTTGTTCTATACCGATAACTGCCGCATGCTGTATGGTGATGCCCAGCCGATGGCTGGCGAAATCATCCAGCATTTAAAAGAGTTGGACTAATATTTACTGGACACAATCAGCGGGCGCAATGGTGACGTTGCGCCCGTTTTTCTTGAGCAAAATCGGTTATGATGTGACCGATTTTCTCATCAACACATCATCGGAGCTGCTATGAACAAAAACGAACTCATTAAATTGGAAAATTATCTGGTCAATCAATTTGGCTCGGATTTTCAGCTCAAATTGAGCAAAAGCAAAGACTGTGCCGAGGTATATCAGAACGATGAGTTCATCGCCACGATCTACAAAGATGAGGACGACGGTGAAATCTCCTATACGTTGACCATGTCGATTCTGGACATCGATTTGGCATAAATTGCTGGCGCCAGTAAATATGCGGGCTGGGTGCAATTGTGCTTAAAGTCAAGAAAAAAACCTCTGTTTTAGGTTAAAAATTACCCCATTTCCAGCTACAAGTGCGCCGCAATTTTTGATATGATGCAGCCATCACATCCGCGCGCGACTACTCGAAATGATCCGAATATCGTAGGGAACCATGTGCAAATCATGGGCTGTGGCGCAACTGTAAGGCTCTGTTTTTACACAGAAAACCCAAGCCAGATACCTACCGTGACGTGCTGATGTGCAGGCTTTCGAACCAAAAGCAGGCACATACCTTGCAAAGATACCCATTCACGACTTATATGCGTACACCAGCGTATTGCAGCGGTAGCGGGTATTGTGCTGACTACTCAGCGATTTGCATGGTTTTAAACGATTTTTTAACCGAACATTTTAATTTAACGAAAGTTCACGCCCTATGAACACTGACAATATTTTGGTCACCAAACGAGACGGTCGCCAAGAACCGATTGACTTAGATAAAATCCACCGCGTGATTACTTGGGCGGCGGCAGGGCTGAATAACGTTTCGGTATCACAGGTTGAACTCAAATCGCGAATTCAGTTTTATAACGGCATTCGCACGCAAGACATCCACGAAACCATCATCAAGGCGGCGGCTGACTTGATTTCTCCGGAATATCCGGACTATCAGTATTTGGCGGCACGTCTGGCGATTTTCCATCTGCGCAAAATTGCGTATGGTCAGTACGAACCGCCGAGCCTGTTGGCGCACGTTACCCGCTTGACCCAAGACGGTCGCTACGACGCACACATTCTGAAGGATTACACGCCAGAAGAATTTGCCGAATTGGACGCTGAAATTGAGCACGAGCGTGATTTGAATTTCGCTTATGCAGCGGTCAAGCAGCTCGAAGGTAAATATCTGTTGCAAGACCGCGTGAGCAAAAAAGTGTACGAAAGCCCGCAGTTTTTGTACATTTTGGTGTCCATGTGTTTGTTTGCGAACTATCCAAAAGCCACACGTTTGGACTACGTTAAACGCTTTTATCACGCGGTTTCGACCTTCAAAATTTCTCTGCCGACGCCAATTATGTCGGGCGTACGCACGCCATCGCGTCAGTTCAGCTCATGCGTGCTGATCGAGTGCGGCGATAGCTTGGACTCCATCAACGCAACCACCAGCGCGATTGTCAAATATGTCTCACAGCGCGCCGGTATTGGGATTAACGCAGGGCGCATCCGTGCGCTCGGCAGCCCGATTCGCAATGGTGAAGCGCAGCACACCGGCTGTATTCCGTTCTACAAACTGTTCCAAACCGCCGTTAAATGCTGCTCGCAAGGCGGCGTGCGCGGCGGTGCGGCGACTTTGTTCTACCCGCTGTGGCATCTGGAAATCGAATCATTGTTGGTATTGAAAAACAACCGTGGTGTTGAGGAAAACCGCGTGCGCCATATGGACTACGGCGTGCAGTTGAACAAAACCATGTATCAGCGCTTGATTAAAAATCAGGACATCACGCTGTTTTCACCGCACGATGTACCGGGTCTGTACGACGCATTTTTTGCCGATCAGGACGAATTCGAGCGTCTGTACGAGCAATACGAGCAGGATGAAACCATCCGCAAACAGCGCATTCCAGCGGTGGATTTGTTCGGTCTGATGATGCAGGAACGTGCGGGTACGGGGCGTATCTACATTCAAAACGTCGATCACTGCAACACCCATAGCCCGTTCAATCCACAGCTCGCACCAGTGCGTCAGTCAAACTTGTGTTTGGAAATCGCATTACCGACCAAAGCGATGAATGACATCAACGACGAAGAGGGCGAAATCGCGCTGTGTACCCTGTCTGCATTCAATTTGGGTGCGCTGGAGCATCTCGATGAGTTGGAAAACTTGGCCGATTTGATCATCCGTGCGCTGGATGCCTTGCTCGATTACCAAGATTACCCGATCAAAGCGGCGTACATCGCCAGCATGAAACGTCGTTCACTCGGCGTGGGTGTGATTAACTTTGCTTACTACTTGGCGAAAAACAATGCGCGCTACTCGGATGACTCGGCGCTGGGGCTGACCCACCGCACATTCGAAGCGATTCAATACTACTTGCTCAAAGCATCCAATCAATTGGCGCGTGAGCAGGGCGCATGCGGTGCGTTTGCTGAGACCACCTATGCACAAGGTATTTTGCCAATTGACAGCTACAAAAAAGATGTCGATGGCATTTGTGCCGAGCCGCTGCACTACGATTGGGAAGGATTGCGCCAAGCCATCGTCAAAGACGGTTTGCGCAACAGCACGGTAACGGCCTTGATGCCATCCGAAACCTCCAGCCAGATTGCCAATGCGACCAACGGCATTGAGCCGCCGCGTGGTTTGGTGACGGTCAAAGCCTCGAAAGATGGCGTGCTCAAACAAGTGGTGCCAGACTACGAGCAGCTCAAATCGAAATACGAATTGCTCTGGCAAATGCCGAACAATCAAGGCTATTTGAAGCTGGTCGCAGTGATGCAAAAATTTGTCGACCAGTCGATTTCAGCCAATACCAACTACGATCCGCAGCGCTTTGAGGACGGTCGCGTACCGATGAAACAATTGTTGACCGATCTCTTGATGGCGTACAAATACGGCCTGAAAACGCTGTACTATCACAACACCCGTGATGGTGCGGATGATGCACAGTTTGACGTGCAGGTGGCAGATGATGATTGCGCATCTGGCGCGTGTAAAATCTAATTAAATGGTTTAAGAATAAATTCTAATCCATTGATTTAAAATAATTTAATTTGAAGTAGAAGATGAGCAACATTCACCTGAGTCACCCATACAGCACGTTTTGCCAAGTACCGAATAACCAAATTGCAGAGCCCATGTTTTTCGGGCAAAACGTCAATGTGGCGCGCTATGACCAGCAAAAACACCCTGTGTTTGAAAAGCTGATTGAAAAGCAACTGTCCTTTTTCTGGCGACCTGAGGAGGTGGATGTTTCGCGCGATCGTGCGGACTATCAGGCACTGCCCGAGCATGAAAAGCATATTTTCATCAGCAATTTGAAATACCAAACTTTGCTTGATTCGATTCAGGGGCGCAGCCCGAATGTGGCCTTGTTGCCGCTGGTGTCTTTGCCAGAGTTGGAAACGTGGATTGAGACGTGGTCTTTTTCTGAAACCGTGCACTCGCGTTCGTACACCCACATCATTCGCAACATCGTGACCGATCCATCGGTGATTTTTGATGACATCGTGCGCAATCAGCATATCATCGAGCGTGCGAAGGAAATCTCGCATTACTACGATGATTTGATTCATGCCACGCAGATTTATCAGATGTTTGGTGAGGGCACGTATCACATGAATGGCCATGAGGTCTCGGTGACGTTGCGCGATCTGAAAAAGAAATTGTATCTGTGCCTGATGTGCGTGAATGCCTTGGAAGCCATTCGTTTCTACGTCAGTTTTGCCTGCTCGTTTGCTTTTGCCGAGCGTGAATTGATGGAAGGTAATGCGAAAATCATCAAGCTGATTGCGCGCGATGAGGCCTTGCATCTGACCGGTACACAGCACATTTTGAACCTGATGCGCAACGGACAAGACGATCCCGAGATGGTCGAAGTGGCGCGTGAATGTGAGCAGGAGTGCTTTGAATTATTCAAGCGAGCGGCCGAGCAGGAGAAAAAATGGGCCGAATATCTGTTCAAAGACGGCTCGATGATTGGCCTGAACAAGGACATTTTGGCGCAATACGTCGAGTACATCACCAATTTGCGCATGAGCGCGGTAGGGCTCACGCCCGCATTCGCCAAAGCGACACAAAACCCAATTCCGTGGATCAATGCGTGGCTGTCGTCCGATAACGTTCAGGTCGCACCACAGGAGGTCGAGGTTAGCTCCTATCTGGTCGGTCAGATCAATGCGGAAATCAACTCCAGTGATTTGAGTGACTTCGAGCTGTAATTACGGCGGTACTCAATGCAGGCGCATGGCTTGAGGTTAACTTGAGCGTGCGCCTGAATTTTTTGTAATCGATTGATTGTTAAGCATTTTCATGCGCATTACCACTCATGACTACTCCTTTGAACTGAACGCAGGCGAAAGCCTGCTGGATGCGCTGGCGCGTACAGGGCATGAGGTGGAGTACCAGTGCCGTGCGGGTTATTGCGGTAGCTGCCGTGTGAAACTGCTTTCCGGCTCGGTGGATTATGTCGATTTGCCCTTGGCATTCATCGGTCATGATGAAATTTTGCCGTGTTGCTGTACGGTTCTATCGGACATCAGTGTGGATGTGCGTCGAACTGTATCCATCCAGCAGGAGCAGGGTGATTTGTTTGAGCCGGATTTATTTGATGAGGCCGGTTGAGGCTCTTCGGTTCCATCGAGGGGCAGCCTCAGTAAAAGCAAAAACCACGCGCGGATTGAGCGTGGTTTTTTTACAAAACACACCCATAGTCTATTCGTTAAAACTCATATAACCCTATGATTTGTAATGGCTAAATAGAAAAAACCCAATCATACGCGATAGCGGTTTTTGCGGTACAGTACGTCTATGGATATTCAAAAGAAACTTTCTATTCTCAGTGATTCGGCCAAATACGATGTGTCCTGTGCCTCATCGGGCTCGAATCGCAAAGCATCGGCTGAAGGCTTGGGCGCACCGCACCGCAGCGGTATTTGTCATTCCTTCACGGCCGATGGTCGCTGCGTGTCGCTGCTGAAAATCCTTTTTACTAATTTTTGTATTTACGATTGCTCTTACTGCGTTAATCGGCGTAGCAACGACCGCCAGCGTGCGGCGTTTACCCCGCGTGAAGTGGCTGAGTTAACGATCAATTTTTACAAACGCAACTACATCGAAGGTTTGTTTCTAAGCTCGGGCATCATCCAGAGTGAAGATCACACCATGGGACTGCTGGTCAAAACCTTACAGCTATTGCGTGAAGAGTATCATTTCAATGGCTATATTCATGTGAAGTTGATTCCCGGCGCTTCGCAGGACTTGGTGCTGGTGGCCACACGTCTGGCAGATCGCGTGAGTGCGAATATTGAACTGCCGAGTGAGCGCAGCCTGCGTCTGCTTGCCCCTGAAAAATCCAAGTCAAAAGTATTGATGCCGCTCACGCAGGTGAAAAATGATGCCTTGGTGCATGAGCGGCGACCGGTCGGTATGAGCACTCAAATGATTATTGGCGCCAGTCCCGAGTCCGACCAAGACATCATGCGCCTGAGCTCCGCGCTGTACCGTCAGTCGCTGCTCAAGCGGGTTTATTACTCGGCGTATATTCCGGTCAATCATGATCAAAATTTACCCGCAGTGAGCTCATCGCCGCCGATGCTGCGCGAACATCGCTTGTATCAAGCCGACTGGCTGTTGCGCTTTTATGGTTTTGAGGTGGACGAATTGTTCACGGCAGAGGCGCCCAATCTGGATACGCGCTTTGACCCGAAGCTGGCTTGGGCTTTGCGTCATTTGGAGCTATTCCCTGTGGATATCAATCGAGCCGAGCGAGAAATGCTGTTGCGCGTACCCGGTTTGGGGGTGCGCAGTGTGAATAAAATTCTGCGTGCGCGGCGTCAGCGCCGCCTGCGACTCGAAGATTTGCTGACGATGAAGATTTCGCTGAAAAAAGCCGGCAGTTTTTTAACGGTCAATTCTCATCGGCGTGAGGTGAAGCAGAAGAGTTCACTGAATTTGGAAACCTTAGAATCATCGTTGCTCAGCCTACCTAAGCCCAAGGAGCTGGTGCAGCCGAGCTTGTTTGATAGCGTTTCCAGTATCACCGGTGAATTATGAGCGAGCAGGTGTGGTTGTATGATGGCAGCATGGTCGGATTTTTGAGTGCGCTGGTACGCACCTATCGAGAGCGGCACATGCCACAAACGCTGGTCAAACAATTGGATGAGCACGATCTGTTCGCACCGGTGCAGACGGTATTGAGCAATCCAGATGAGGCGCAGAAAATGGCGCAGCATTTGCGTGAGCAGCTCGAAGCGATTCATTATGAACGGATTTTGCATGCGTTTTTATGTGACGACATTGCGTTTGAGCTCGATTTGCTGCGTTATGCGCGTATGGGACTGCACCAACCCAAAGCGCTGTTTGATTTATCCGACCCAGCGGTCTATGCGGTGGAGGGTTATCAAAAGCGTGTGCTGGCAACGGCGCATCGCATGACGGGCTTTACACGCTTTGAAGAGTTGGCCGATGGCACTTTGTACGCACGAATTGCGCCACCACGCAATGTCCTGACTTTGTTGGGGCGGCATTTCAAAAAACGCTTCGCACAGGAGCGCTTCATCATCCATGATGTACAGCGGGAATTGGTGCTGAGCCATGCGCATGGGGTGATGAATGTGCATGTGGTGAGTGATGTGCAAATCCCCGAACGCAGCGCGAACGAGCAGCAATATCAAATGCTGTGGCGCTCGTTTTTTGACAGCGTGACCATCGAGGATCGACTCAACCTGAAGTTGCAACGTCAACATGTGCCACTGCTGTATCGCGAATGGATGTCGGAATTTAGCCGATAACCGCCACGAGGCATCTATTGCGATAGGATTTTTAGCCTCAGCCCCAGTGTGGTTTTCTAATATAATAGCAAAGCATTTTCACTAAATTGAGCGGCTATAAGCTCATCTCCATTACTGAATATTCAGAACTCTAAATGAATACAAAGCCCATCATCATTGGCGTAGCGGGCGGCTCCGGCTCGGGGAAAACCACCGTTTCGCGCGCGCTTTACGAGCATTTCAGCGGTTTTCCGATCACGATCATCGAGCAGGATTATTATTACAAAGATCAATCGCACCTGTCGCCGGCGGAACGCCGTTTGCAAAACTACGATCATCCGTTTGCCTTTGACAATGAGCTGATGTATGAGCAACTCAGCGCCTTGCTGCGGCGTGAGGCGGTCGAATTGCCGCAATACGACTATGCCGCCGATACCCGTGCTGCGCATACCCAGCATCAAGAGCCGGTGGATGTGATCATCCTAGAAGGAATTTTGGCGCTGTATGACGAGACCATTCGCAATCTGATGGACATCAAGCTATTTGTCGATACCGACTCGGATTTGCGCTTTATTCGCCGGATGCAGCGCGATTGTCTGGAGCGTGGGCGTTCGATCGAATCTGTGGTGAACCAATATACAGCGCAGGTGAGACCGATGCACAATCAGTTTGTCGAGCCGACCAAGCGCTATGCAAACATCATCATCCCTAGTGATGAGCATAACAATGTGGCCGTGGATATCTTAATCGCCAAAATCAGCTTGATTTTGCAACAGCGCAGGGCAGGATAGCCAACAGCATCAATTGTTGCCATGCTGGCTTAAATTTTTAGATAAAATATTTAATAAAAACAATCAATTATATTAATTATGGACTGCCGCGTGCGCGGGGATGACGGCGGTTTTTAGGCTTTGCGCTGTCTTTGAATACTTAGTAAGGCATCGGTTTTTTGAGGCTGATGCACTCAGCCGCCGGTCATGGACATAAAACGTACGATTTTTTCCGGCTTTTCTTTGAACTCGTGTTTTTCCGGTTTGAGTTCGATTGCTTGGCGAATGGCATTTTGCAGCGCTTCGTTCGAGCAGCCGGCGCGCAGCAGTGGCCGCAGTTCAAATTTTTCCTCTTGCCCCAAACACATATACAGCGTCCCATCGACCGACATGCGGATGCGGTTGCAGGTGTCACAAAAATGCTGGGAAATCGGGGTAATCAGACCGATGGAGCAGCGTCCGTCGACCGTTTGCCAATAGCGAGCTGGACCCCCGCCGAGCAGCGGATCATTCGCTCGGGTGAGCGGCAGCAGGCCATATTTGTGGCGCAGCTCTTCGATGATCGGTTGGGCGCTGACGTAGCCCATGCTGCGGGCAGATGTGCCCATCGGCATGTTTTCGATCAGTCGCAGGGTGAAGCCATTTTCGATGCAGTATTCGAACATTTCACCGACATCGTCTTCGTTCACGCCTTGCAGCAGCACCATATTGAGCTTAATGCGTTCAAAACCTGCGCCTTTGGCCATGCGCAGACCGTGCAATACTTTCGGCAGGCTGTCATTGCCAGTGATCTGGCGCACGCATTCACCGCGCAGCGAATCGAGGCTGACATTGATGCGCTTGAGTCCGGCGCGACGCAAATCATAGGCATGCACGGCCAGACGTGTGGCATTGGTGGAGAGTGAGAGATCGTTAATGCCGTCAATCGCGCTGATGTTTTGTACCAAAGGTACGAGGTCTTTGCGCAGCAGAGGCTCACCACCGGTCAGGCGGATGCGGCGTGTACCGAGCTGTGCAAAGGCATTGACCACACGGGTGATTTCCTCGATACTGAGCCACGATTCGGGAATCTCAAAACCTCGAAAGCCTTTCGGAATGCAGTACGCACAGCGCAAATCGCAACGGTCAGTCACGGAGATGCGCAGATAGTCGATGGTGCGTCCGAAGCGGTCTTGTAGCATGGGATTGACGTATAAAAAGTAGATGTGTGTGTATTGTATGTCTGAAGGCGACATGCGACACTACGCCGAATGGGGGATGTGCGCTGCGCATTGGTTGAAGGTACACTCGGCGCATTATAAAACGCTTTTTCAATGATTCTATGAACGATACGGCTCAAAAAACGGTGTGCATTGCACCCGATTGGACAAAAATGGATTTGAATGATGCGCAGTTGGCGCGTTACTCTCGGCATATTTTGCTCGATGCGGTTGATTTGACAGGACAAGCGCGGCTGCTCTCCAGTCATGCGCTGGTGGTGGGCTGTGGTGGCTTGGGTGCTTCGGTCATACCTTATTTGGCCGCCAGCGGTGTGGGGCGATTGACCATTATCGATGCGGACACCATTGAACTATCTAATTTACAACGGCAAGTCAGTTACCGCACTGCCGATGTCGGGCAATCCAAAAGTGCGGTCATGGCGAACGTAGTGAATCAGCTCAATCCTGAGGTACAGGTAAGGGTGGTAAATACGCGCATTGGTCTGGCGGACTTAGAGCGCTTGTGTTCTGAATCGCAAGTGGATGTGATCATCGATTGTACGGATAATTTCGCGACACGCCACGCGATTAACCGTGTGGCGGTGCAACGGCATATTCCGTTGGTATCCGGCTCGGCGGTGCGCTTTGACGGGCAGATTGCGCTGTACGATGCGCGTGTGGCGCACAGTCCGTGCTATGCCTGTGCGTTTCCCGAACACAGTGAGGCCGTGAGCGATGGCGCTTGTGCGACATTAGGGATTTTTTCACCCTTGGTCGGTGTGATTGGTGCAATGCAGGCGAGCTTGGCGCTGCGCGTGCTGCTGGGTTTGGCCGATGTTTCGATCGCTCAATTACAAACCTATGATGCGCTCAACGGTGAATGGCTCAGTTTTGGCCTGAGCAAAAATTCCGAATGTCCGGTGTGTGCTGCGCAAGCCGTTTAAGATTTTTTCGGTCGGAATGCTTTGGATATCGCTTCGTGCGTGTCGATATATGTCCCGCCCATCAATTCGATGCAGTAGGGTATGGCCGAAAAAATACCGTGTACCAGAATTTTTCCGTCACTGTCGCGCACACCTTCCAAGGTCTCGGCGATGGATTTGGGGCGGCCGGGTAGGTTGACGATCAGCGATTGCCCACGGATTACCGCCGTTTGCCGTGACAATAGTGCGGTTGGTACATAGTGCAGGCTGATTTGCCGCATTTGCTCGCCAAAGCCCGGCATTATGCGTTCGGCAACTGCCAAGGTCGCTTCGGGTGTAACGTCCCGCGGCGCAGGGCCGGTACCGCCTGTGGTAAAAATCAGCTCGCAGCCGTGCGTATCGCATAATTCGATCAGCGTCGCTTCGATCAATGCCTGCTCATCGGGAATCAAACGCGTTTCAAATACCAAAGGATTTTGAACGGCGCGGGTGAGCCAGTGTTGCAAGGCGGGCAGACCTTCATCCGCATAGACACCGCTGCTGGCGCGGTCAGAAATGGATACGAGGCCGATTTTCAATGGGTTTAAAGTGTTCATGGGCGTTATTCAAATGGATTCAAATAGATTTACAGAATATGGACGGGCAGCATTTGACCTTCTTGAACCAATACCTCGGCTGCAACTTCAATCAGGCAGTTGGCTTGCACGCAGGCTGAGAGCATATGCGAGCCTTGATTGTTCAGACGATCGACATGCGCGAGGCCGTTTGCATCGTGCCAGAGGATGCCGCGTAGAAATTCACGTCGGCTGTCGGCTTTTTTCGTACTGAAATTCGCATGAGCTATGATTGGCTTGGCCAAGGCTTGAGTCGGATGCGCGCCCATCATCACGCGCAGGGATGGCTCCACCAACATTTTGAAGGTTACGAAGGTTGCGACCGGATTCCCCGGCAGCATCATGATGCGGGTATCGTTAATCTGTCCCCACGCGAATGGCTTACCCGGTTTGATCGCCAGTTTCCATTGGGTGAGTGTGCCGATGTCGGCAATCGCGGCCTTGAGATGATCTTCTTCACCGACCGAAGCGCCGCCGCTGGTGAGTATCAGATCGCTGCCGGTGCTCACTTGCTGCAATTGCTCGCGGGTGCGTGCCAGATCATCGGGTAAAATGCCACCGTCGCTCACCTCGCAGTTCAGCGCCTTGAGCCAAGTGATGAGCTGATAGCGGTTCGCATCGTAAATCGCACCGCTGTGCAGCGTTTGTGCGGGTTCGAGCAGTTCATTGCCGCTGGAGAATACGGTCACGCGCAGGCGACGATGCACGGGCAGCTCGGCATAGCCTTGACCGGCTGCCAAGCCAATGGCTGCGGGCGTGAGTAAAAGCCCTTGCGGCAGTATCGCTGTGCCCACGGCGAAATCTTCGCCACGGCGGCGGATGTTCTCGCCCAGTTGCACTGGCTTTAGGCAGAGCAACTCATCACCTGAGATTTCGGTGTTTTCCTGAGCAATGACCGCATTGCAACCCTGTGGAATCGGTGCGCCGGTGAAAATACGTATGGCCTGACCGCTTTGTAGCGCAAAAGGTTCGGCGGACTCGCCTGCGGCAATGCGCCCGACCCGTTGATAATGCAATAATTCGGACGAGGGGTGCAAACACAGGGCGTAGCCGTCCATCGCGCTGTTATCAAATTGGGGCATATCGTGTTGTGCGGCAATCTCCTGAGCCAAATAGTGGCCGTGACTGGTAATCAGTGCGGCGGATGTGATCGGCGTACGACGCGCGTGTGCTTCGTCGAGGAGCTGTTCGAGGGCGGTATGGTAGTCAAGCATGGTTCATTCCAATGATTTGGGTATGTGATTGTAATTGTTCGGGCGTGTTGATGTTCGCAAATGCCGCTTCATCAAATCCCGCCACAGCCAGCGCATTTTGCTGCGCCAGCCAACCGCGTAGGCTGTATTGAGCGTTGTGCAGCATTTCAATGGCCGTGCTGAGCATGGCGCGCTCAAAAAGCGCACAACTGTAATGCGCACCTTCGGGCGATTGCGGGAAAACCGCTGGCGCATGCGTTTGCTGCATCATGGCGTATAGGCGAGAAGTTAAATCGGCGGGTAAAAACGGCGTGTCGCAAGGTGCGAGCTGGATATGGGTGTATTCGGCGGGTAAGTGCGCGGCAAAACTCGCAATGCCCGCCAGCGGCCCCATGCCCAAAAAAGAGGCATTATCGCTAAAAACTGCTCGCTCGAACGCTCGATAGTGCGTCAAATGACGATTGGCGCTGAGCCAAATCTGTGCAACCTGCGGTTGCAAACGCGCGATGACGTGTGCAACCAAGGGCTGTTCGTTTAACGGTTGCAGTCCTTTATCCTGACCGTGCATGCGGCTGGATTGTCCGCCGGCCAATATCAGTCCGGCAATTCGGCTGGGAGATGCGTTCATGCCCAACGGTTACTCGCTTGCTGATCGCTGTCTTTGGCCGCGACCCAAGCTTCAGAACCATCGGCATGATGTTCGCGTTTCCAAAATGGGGCTTGGGTTTTGAGGTAGTCCATGATGAACTGCGCTGCGTTAAACGCCTCGGCGCGATGCTCGGCACAGACCTGCACCAGTACGATGGGCTCAGCGGCGTGCAGCAGTCCGACACGGTGGATCACTTGTACGGCGGATAAAGGCCAGCGCTGGGCCGCTTGATCGATGATGCGTTCGATTTCTGCTTCGGTCACCCCTTCGTAATGCTCTAAAAATAGGGCGCGCAGCGAGTGCGCTTGATCGAATTCTCGCACCATGCCCTGAAAAGCCACCAGTGCACCCGCATTATGGCTGTATTGACGGATGCGCGGCTCTTCTGCACCCAAGCTAAACGTTTGGGTTTGTACGCGCACTTCGCGCCAGACGGCAGATGGACTTGCGCTCATATCAGCCTCCTGTGACCGGTGGTAAAAATCCGACCTCGGCACCATCGGCAATTGCGCTGTTGCTGTGGATTAATTGGCGATTGACCGCGATTTTGAATACCTTTTCAGGCGCAAGCGCGCTGAACCACGGTTCGCCACGCGCACGCAGCTGTGCGAGTAGGGCGTCGGTATCACCGGTGCTGCTGTGGCTCCACTCGATTTGCTCTTCGCGGGTGTTGAGTGCCGTTTGCAGTATGCCAAAATAGCGAATGTGTATCATAAAAAACCTTTGGAATCCTTGGTGTGTGGGTGCGATTATCCGTATTTACGCATAGGCTGTTATCCCCCAAAAGGTTTATGGACGATCGCGCAGGCGTATGATATGGTGCTTACATTAAATGGTTTTTTATATGATTATGAATGATTCTTCACACAAATTGACGCATTTTGATGCGCACGGACAGGCTCATATGGTGGATGTGGGGCAAAAGACTGAAACGCATCGGGTGGCGCAAGCGACCGGCCATATCACCATGAATGCCCACGCATTTGAGCAGTTGTCCGCAGGCAGTGCGCACAAAGGTGATGTGCTCGGCGTGGCACGGATCGCCGCGATTTCGGCGAGCAAGCAAACCGCGCATTTGATTCCTCTGTGTCATCCGCTGGCATTGACGCGTGTCGCGGTGGCATTTCGTCTGGAAGCCGCGTTGCAACGGGTGCACATTGAGGTAACGGCAGAAACCTACGGCCAGACGGGGGTGGAGATGGAGGCGCTGACCAGCGTGAGCGTGGGATTGTTGACGGTGTACGATATGCTCAAAGCCGTGGATAAAAGCATGACCATTGGCGGTGTGATGCTGCTGCGTAAAGAGGGCGGCAAAAGCGGCACTTTTGTGAACGAACAAAGTTCCTAACGGCTGATCACGGTGGAAAATGTGTTTACAACGTTTCGCTCGATTTCTAAATTCAAAAGTCTGTCGTTTCAGCTTTTAGTCGGAATGATTATTTGGCTGGTATTTGCCTTGATTTTCACGGGCTATACCTTGCTGCTGTCGTGGGAGCTGGAAAACGGCGGGATGGCGATCAATGATGCCGGCAGCTTGCGCAAGCGCACCTTTCAAATGGCTTTGCTGCACAATCAAGCGCCCGATTCTCCCCAACTGCAACGCGAGCAGGCTGAGTTTGAAAAAGTCTTATTGAATCTGCGTAATGTCGGATACGGCAAATTATTTTTGCCGGATAACAGTAAATTGCGTCAAGAAGTGCGTGCGCTGGACGAGCGTTGGCGCAATCAAATGCTGCCATGGTATGACGAATTGACGCGCAATGGGCAGAGCATTACCGCACAGAATCGACAAAAGCTCGATGATTATGCCAACTCGATTAACAGCGTGGTCAAGCTGATTGAGGAAGACAACACGCGCAATATCCGATTGCTGCGCGTGTTTCAGATGCTGCTGATTTTCATGACGTTTGTCACGGCGTTCACAGGGATTTATTTATTACTGCATCTGGTCATTCGGCCATTGGATAATTTGCGCGCGGGGATTGTGCGTTTGCGCAGTGGCGATTTGAAAACGCGCGTGGTCTCGCATCAGCAAAATGAATTTGGCTTGGTGTCCAAAGGCTTTAACCAGATGGCCGAGAGTTTGCAGGACTTGTACACCCATTTGGAAGACAAAGTGGCGGAGAAAACCTATGCCTTGGGTGAGAAAAATCAGGAGCTCAGTACACTGTACGCCGTGACCGCCTATTTGCACGAAGCCCACACCACGGAGGAAATGAGCCGAGGCTTTATCGAACGCATATTGAGTTTATCTGGCGCGCAGGCGGGTAGCGTGCGTTTGCTCGATAACCATTTGAATAAATTGAATTTTTTGGCAAGCGTCGGCTTGGATCAACCGACCGATCAATCTTTGGTCTGCACCGATCTGAACGGTTGTGCCTGCGGCGCGCTGCACCAAGAGCAAACCATCGTTTTGCAGCCGAAAAAAATCATGTGGGGGCGTAGCACGCAGTGCCAGAAAATGGGTTTTGCTCAGGTATTGATGTTCCCAGTGATGTTCTACACGCATGAGCTGGGGATTTTCAATCTGTATTTCCGTTCAGAAAAAGCCATGGATGCCGCGACGCAGCGGGTCATTGAGTCTTTGTGCAGTCAGCTGGGCGTGGCGATTGAAAACCAACGGCTGATTGCCCGCGACCGCCAGTTTGCGGTGGTCGAGGAGCGAAACCTCATGGCGCAGGGCTTGCATGACTCGATAGCCCAGTCCTTGTCCTTCCTGAATTTACAGGTACAAATGCTCGAGGATGCGCTGAGCAATCAGCAGGATGAGCAGGCGCAGGAGAATTTAGCCTTTATCAAAAGCGGTGTACAAGAATCATACGAAGATGTGCGCGAATTACTGCTCAATTTCCGTACTCGCTTGAATAAGCAGGATTTTACCGAGGCCGCACAAACGGTATTGCAACGCTTTGAGCAGCAGGCGCGCATCACCACGCGCTTAGTGATTCAGGGTGGGGAATGCTGGCTCTCACCACAGCAGCAGCTACAAGTGATATTTATTTTGCAGGAAGCCCTATCCAATGTGCGCAAACACGCACATGCACAAAGCGTAGCGGTACAGATTCAACATCGCAATGCGCAGGGCGACTTTGCCATGAGCATTGAAGACGATGGTGTGGGCTTTATTTCAGAGGATTTGGAGCACAAACGCACGCGCCATGTGGGTACCGCCATCATGCAGGAACGGGCGCAACGGGTGCACGCAACGGTGCGCATAGACTCAGCACCGGGGCGAGGCACGCGCGTGGAGCTGATTTTGCCAGGGAAGGAACACAGCACATTATGAAGCAAATAGATAACAAGCCAGCGACGCGGATTAAAATCTTACTCATCGACGACCATGCGCTGTTTCGCAGTGGCCTGCGCAGTCTGCTGCAACGTCAAGAGGACTTTGACATTGTGGGCGAAGCCGCCGATGGACTCGAAGGCATCAAACTCGTTGCACAGCTCAAACCCGACGTGGTTTTACTCGACATCGACATGCCGGTCATGAACGGTAAAGAAGCCCTGTCACAAATTCTCTCCACTCATCCCGAATTGGCGGTCATGATGCTCACCGTATCCGAGGATGGTGCGGATTTGACCGAATGTATGCGCAGCGGCGCGCGCGGCTACCTGCTCAAAAATATCAATGTGGATTTCTTGCTCGATTCGATTCGTCGCGCTGTGGATGGCGATTCGGTGCTGTCGCCTGAAATGACCACCAAATTGGTGGCGCGGCTGCGCTCACCGTAGAGCAACAAACACACCTCCTAAATCGAATCCCTCACCCCGCGTGAGCGTGAAACCCTCGCTTGGCTCGCTAAAGGCGTGAGCAATAAGCACATTGCACGCGGCTTGGATGTGGCCGAAAGCACCATCAAGGTGCATGTGCAGAGTATTTTGCGCAAACTCAACCTCAGCTCACGGGTGCAGGCGGCGGTATATGCGGTCGAACATGGTTTGGATAAAACTGCCGGTGATGGCGCGTAAGTGTCGTAAAATAGCGGACACATGGAAAACATAATGATAAAAAAGAGGTGGGTTCGTGGGTTTGGTACTGTTTTTGCATTTACTGGGGGCGAGCATTTGGGTCGGCGGTCATCTGGTGCTGATTGTTCGTTTTGTGCCACATGCGTGGTTTTCGCGCGATGCGCGTGAATTATTGGCCTTTGAGCATCAATACGAGCCGCTCGGCATGGCGGCGCTGGGGGTGCAAATCGCCACGGGCTTGCATTTGGCATGGGCGTATAGCTCGACTATGGGGCAGTGGTTTGACCCCAAGGCCGCGCCGATTCATGTCATTGGTTATAAACTCATCACTTTGCTATTGACCGCATTGGTCGCGGCCCATGCGCGCTTTCGCGTGATTCCAAAATTACGCCAGCAACCGCAGGGCGTTTGGGTGCGGATATTTTGTCTTCATGTATTGAGCGTAGCGATTTTGGCGGTCGTGTTCGTATATCTCGGTGTGGTGTTCCGCTTCGGTGGGATTTGAGCCGCCGGCCAGTGAGATAACGCGATGCTCGTGTTTAAAACCATCTATCTTTTAGCTGGCTTGCTCAGCCTGCTACTCGGGTTGATCGGTGCTTTTTTACCGATTTTGCCCACGGTTCCCTTTATTTTGCTGGCCGCTTTTTGCTTTGCGCGTGGGTATCCGCCGCTGTATCACTGGCTGCGCGATCGTTCCCTATTTGCCTCTGTTCTGCAAGATTGGGAACGCGAGCGTGCCATCAGCCGCTCGGCTAAGCGCAAGGCCTTGAGCATGATCGCGCTGAGTTTCGCCTTGGCTCTGTATGTCGCGCCGAGTGTGTGGTTGAAACTGCTGTTACTGCTGATCGGCATTTCGGTCGCAACATTCATGGCAACACGGCCTGAGCCGAGTGTGTCTGCGAATCCGACATCATCAAAATAGCTGTCCATTTTTCGGTTGTGTCGCGTGGCGTATCGGCTTATCGTTGCGTCATCCCGTATTTTTCCATTTCATTTCTACTGAAGCGACCATGAATCTGACCGATGAAATCATGTACCAAGCCTCGCTGAACAAAGACTCGACGTTTGAAGGCGTGTTTTGGATGGCGGTAAAAACCACAGGGGTTTTTTGCCGGCCAAGCTGCACGGCCCGCAAACCGAAATTTGCCAACGTTGAATTTTTTACCACGACCAAAGACGCGATTTTAAAAGGCTATCGCCCCTGTAAAATCTGCAAACCCTTGGAAAATCTGCATGAAACGCCGGTGTATATCCGACAACTGTTGCAAGCCTTATCCGAGCAGCCTGAGCAAAAATTCAAAGATGCCGATTTACGCGAGCGCGGCATAGAGCCAGCGACGCTGCGCCGTTGGTTTCTCAAGCATCACGGCATCACTTTTCAAGCGTATCAGCGGATGTTTCGCATCAACTCGGCGTTTAAAAAATTACAGCAGGGCGAAAAATGTGGCCTACGACAGCGGATTTGAGAGTTTGAGTGGTTTTACCGACAGCTTTAAAAGCATCTTTGGCGTGTCGCCAAAAAACTCCAAGCAGCAAACCGTGGTCAACATCAAACGCATCGAAACGCCGCTGGGTACGATGTACGCCTGTGCCAGCGCGCGCGGCATTTGCCTGCTCGAGTTCACCGACCGAAAAATGCTCGAAACCGAGCTCAAAGACATCGCTCAAAGGCTCAATGCACTTATTTTACAAGGTAATAACCCGCATTTTGTGCCGTTGGAGCGGGAATTGGCCGAGTATTTTGGCGGTACGCGCACGGCTTTTTCCGTGCCATTGGACTTCGTCGGTACGGATTTTCAAAAGCAAGTTTGGGCGGGATTGATGCAGATTCCCTATGGTCATACGCGCAGCTATATGCAGCAGGCAAAGGCGCTGGGCGATGTAAAAAAAGTGCGTGCGGTCGCCAATGCCAACGGTATGAACAAAATCTCCATCATCGTACCGTGTCATCGGGTGATTGGTAGTGATGGCTCGTTGACCGGCTATGGTGGCGGAATTTGGCGCAAGCAAAAATTGCTGGAGTTGGAAGGCGCGATTTTGCTCTAAATCAAAACCACCGTCATGTGTGATTTACAGATTGCAGACAAGCACCTGAATTGACAAGTGAGCACAATATTCAAGAAAAAAGCCGTCATGCCCGCGTAGGCGGGCATCCAGATTTTTAATAAAAACAATAAGTTAGATAAATATTTTAGATTCCCGCTAAAATCATGCGGGAATGACGGCGCTTTGTTTAGGTGTCTGTGTTTTATCTATGGCTTCAAAGCCACCGTCATATGGTTTTAGAATCATGCATCAACCGCGTTTACCATCCAAACGCGCGCGCAACAGCATCGGCGTGTAGTACACCCAAAAACAGCCAAACGACAGCAACCAAAACAGCACTGAGGCATCTATCAGAGGCAAATACGCCTGCGGCCAGTACGTCGCCAATGCACGCAATACCGCGGCAATGATGATGGCGGCATATGCGATCTTCATCCAGCGTGGCGCGACGAGCATGCGCGCCGTGTGTCCGAGTGATACGCGCGACATCATGGCGATAATCAATCCGGCGATGGCGCCAATGGTTAAAAGGTGCAACGCCCCTGAAGTCGGATAGCCCAAAGCCAGCAAAGCGCAGGCCAAGGGCAGAGCGACGAAACTGATGTGCAGTGACCAGAGCAAAGGCGTACGAGCTGTGGCGTACCAACCCCACAAATGCCAACGGTAAAACAACGCCAGCGCGGTGAACCCCGCCACAATGCGCAATGCCAGCGGTACATCGAACAACCACGCCAAGCCCATCAACACCAAACCGATTGACGTGAGTCGCAGCAGCCAAGGCGATTCGGGTTTGCGTCCGTATTTCACTGCATTTTGCGTGAATGCTGGAATCACACGCCCGCCCATGAGATTGACCACGATGGCGATGAGCCAGACGGCGGCGTAGTGAATGTGCGTGGCCCAAGCGCTTTGTCCGCTGGCGTGGTCGTAGTAGCTCATGGCATTTAATAGGGCAAACACGCTCATAATCAATACAAACGGCGCATTGCGCCATTGCCGCACTTTTACAATCATGCGCGCCAGTACGAGGGTGACGCCGATGGTGGCGGCCAAATCAGAGCACGCCCACAACCACAGTGGAAACTGAGGCAATGCAGCCAATGTCGCCAATCCCACGCGCGGCAGCAGCCATAAAACCACCAAGCCGATTAATAATCCGCCGCGTGCGCTCGGCACGCCCGTCCAATTCTGCGCCGCCGTGAGCAAAAAGCCCATGATGATCGCCAGCGCAAAGCCAAAAATCATTTCATGCGCATGCCACCAAGTTGAGTAGTTGGGTGCGAGGTTAGAGTTTGACAGCGCGCCGTGCAGCGTCAATACCCAAGGGATGATGGCCAAAAAGGCGAACACGCTACCGAGCAGAAAAAACGGGCGAAAACCCAATTCAAACAGGGCAAAACTATTGCGGGCAAGGGGCTTGTTTTTGCTCAGATCGTCGATGGAAATCAATTGCGCCATGATGTGCTTTCGTAAAAATACATAGTTGATAATTTTAATCGGAATTATCGGTGCTGAGTATTCTACTAAAGCACTAATGCTTGGGGCGAGAGAGAGGCTTTTGCCCGCAACTAATCCTTTTGGCTAATCCGCCATCCCCCGTAATCTGAACAAATTTGTCCCCAATCAGCGAATGGTGATTGCCCTTCATGCGGCGTAATCTGTCACCGTCAGCAATGATTATGGAGAAAAAAATGACGCAAGACACACTCACCAAGCGACATGCCTGGTCGGTATTAATCGCCAGCACCTTCGCCTTCACCATCTGTTTTATGGTGTGGATGATGTTTGCCGTACTTGGTGTACCCCTACAAAAAATCTTAAAACTCAATGAAACCCAGACCATGATTTTGGCCGCCACTCCGGTATTGTCCGGCTCGCTGATTCGTGTACCTCTGGGGATTTGGACGGATAAATACGGCGGACGCATCGTATTTTTCCTATTGATGATCGCTACGGTGATTCCGATTTTCATGATGCGCTATGCCACTGAATACTGGCATTTTTTGGCGATTGGCCTGTTTATCGGTTTGGCCGGTGGTTCGTTTTCCGTCGGCACGCCGTATGTGGCGCGCTGGTTCGAGCGTGATCAGCAGGGTATGGCAATGGGGATTTTTGGTGCGGGTAATGCCGGTTCTTCACTCACCAAATTGATTGCCCCCGCGATTATCGCCATCGGTGGCTGGCAACTGGTGCCGACGGTGTACTCAGGCATCATGCTGGTAACGGCGATTTTGTTCTGGTTCTTGAGCTATCACAATCCGAAACACTTGGTGTCCTCTAATGTGACCTTGGGTTCGCAGTTGGCTTTGATGAAAAATCCAGCGGTACTGCGCTACTGCCAACTGTACTCCGTGGTGTTCGGTGGCTACGTCGCACTGGCGCTGTGGATGGTGAAATACTATGTGAATGAGTATGGCTTTAGCTTGGCTTCTGCAGGCTTTTTAGCGATGTGTTTCTCTTTACCGGGTGGTGTATTGCGTGCGTTCGGCGGCTATCTGTCGGATAAATTCGGTGCGTTGAAGGTCACTTGGGCGGTGATGTGGGTGTGCTGGGTGGCATTCTTTATCCTGTCTTACCCGCAAACAGACTTGGTAGTGCAAACAACTAAAGGCCCCCAATCTATTCACCTTGGTTTGAACGCAACATTGTTTACCATCATCTTGTTTGGAGTGGGTATTGCGATGGCGGTGGGTAAAGCATCTGTATTCAAGTTTATTTCTGATGAGTTTCCAAAAGACATCGGTGCCGTCTCTGGTGCAGTAGGCTTGGCCGGTGGTTTGGGTGGTTTCTTCTTACCAATCATGTTTGGCGCGTTAGTGGATTTAACCGGTGTTCGTTCAACTTCGTTCATGTTGTTGTACGGCACAGTCTGTGTGAGCTTGATTTGGATGTACTTCTCATTCAGAGGTATGCGTGACAAGCAAATTCAAAATAACCGTAGCGTTTAAATTTTATAAGGGATGCCTGTGCAGTAGCGCAGGCTACCTTAATTACAGCAGTTTAACGTTTCATCATAGGATCTATCATGGCTAAATTAATTACCAATTGGAAGCCCGAGGATAAAGGTTTTTGGGCATCGGAAGGGCGCGCCATCGCTCGCCGCAATCTGTGGCTGTCGGTGCCGGCGCTGTTGCTCGCGTTTGCCGTTTGGCAAATTTTGAGTGTGACTTTGACGTATTTACCGAACATCGGTTTTAAATACTCCAAAGAAGAGTTGTTTACTCTGGCGGGTTTGCCGGCCTTGTCTGGGGCGACGATGCGGATTTTTTACTCCTTCGTCGTGCCGATTTTCGGTGGTCGTCGCTGGACCGCGTTTTCCACCGCGACTTTGCTCATTCCTTTGATCGGTTTGGGTTTTGCGGTGCAGGATCCGACCACGCCGCTGTGGCAAATGCAAATTTGGGCCTTGCTGTGCGGTTTCGGTAGCGCAAATTTCAGCTCGTCGATGAGTAATATCAGCTTCTTTTTCCCTAAATCAGAAAAAGGCACGGCACTGGGGATTAACGCCGGTCTGGGTAACTTGGGCGTGTCTGTGGTGCAATTCGTGGTACCGGTGGTGGTGACTATGGCGGTTTTTGCCATGGGTGGCGAAGGCCAAACCTTTACCAAAGGAACAGAAGTTAAACAGATTTGGCTGCAAAACGCGGCGTTTTTCTGGGTACCGCTGGTGGCTTTGTCCGCGATTGCTGCATGGTTCGGTATGAATGATTTGTCCAGCGCCAAAGCGTCTTTTGCAGAGCAATCGGTGATTTTTAAACGCAAAGACACTTGGTTGATGTGCGTTTTGTATTTGGGTACGTTTGGTTCGTTCATCGGTTTTGCCGCAGGCTTTGGCTTGCTGATGAAAGGGCAGTTCCCGCAAGTGAACGCGACCAATTATGTGTTCTTGGGCGCGTTGATCGGTGCGATTTCGCGTGTGATTGGTGGTAAATTGTCGGATAAGATCGGGGCGGCGCGAGTGACTACCTTTGTATTTATCGGCATGATTATTGCGGTTTTGGGTGTGATTAGTTTCTTGCCCGTCAAAGGCGTGGAAGGCAGCGGCAGTTTCCAAGGCTTCTTCGCGTGCTTTATCGCCTTGTTCGCATTGACCGGTGTGGGCAATGCCTCGACTTTTGCGCAAGTGCCGAAAATTTTCAGCACCGTGGCGGCTCGTTTGGCAGGTAAAGGCGTGAGTGCCGCGCAAATCGAAACCAATGCGAATAAGGAAGCGGCAGCGGTTTTGGGCTTTAGTGCCGCAATCGGTGCCTACGGCGGATTTTTTGTGCCGAAAAGCTACGGTCTGTCGATTTCTGCGACGGGGGGTGTGAAAGCCGCATTGATCGCGTTCATCGTTTACTATGTGATTTGTTTGCTGATTAACTGGTGGTATTATGCACGCAAGGGCGCTGAAACACCTTGTTAATGGCGAGGAAAAGGCATTTAGGTATTTTTCTCAGTAATTATCGGTAGCCCGCATGTCTCATGCGGGTTTGCCGTTTGCAGGATGACGATGGAATGATTTTGGAATGGGGCTTGGCGATACTGCATGTCAGCGCATTTTTAGGCTTGATTGTATTTTTGAGTGGACAAATCAGCTTGTGCCGCACCTCTTGGTGGCATGAGTTGATTGTGCCGCGATTGCAGCGATTGAACGCTTTTTATTGGGGCAGTTTGGTCGCGGTGCTATTCAGTGGCTTGGCGCGCGCGGCATTCGGCGTGAAAGGCTGGGCTTTTTATGCCGCACAGCCGATTTTTTGGCTGAAACTGCTGGCCTTCATCGCCGTGACGGCCATGTCCCTGCGGGTCAATCGCGCGTATCGAATGTGGGCTGAAAACGCTAAAATCTGTCCATCGGATGTGGATGCGTTGCGCCGCTGGATGATGATACAGGCGCACCTCATCATGCTGTTCCCCGTTTTGGGTTTGATGATGGCGTATGGTTTGGGACTGATCTGAAAAGGAGGGCGTATGGTGATCGAGCCTTGGATGATGATAGGAATCATCGCTGTGATGATGGGGGTGATTGCGCTGCTGTATTCGAGTGTCGGCCACGCGGGCGCATCTGGCTATCTGGCTGTGATGGCGCTGATGGGCGTAGCGCCGATGGTGATGAAGCCCAGCGCGCTGGTGCTCAATATCGTGGTTTCGTTGATTGCGGTCCATCAGTTTTACCGCGCAGGGGCTTTTTCATGGCGGATATTTTTACCCTTGGCGGCGACCTCGATTCCATTTGCTTTTTTGGGCGGCTATTTGACGCTACCAGCGCATTGGTATAAGCCTTTGGTCGGTATGATTTTGTTGTACGCGGTGTTGTACTCGTTTCGCCGCTCGTATCAAACGCAATTGCCTGAGCCGAAAACACCTTCGGTATTTACGCTGGGGGTTGTTGGTGCGGTATTAGGCTTACTCTCAGGTTTGACCGGCGTGGGCGGCGGGATTTTTCTCTCTCCTTTATTGCTGCGCATGAATTGGGCGCCGGTGCGCACCATTTCAGGTATTGCTGCGATGTTTATTTTGGTCAACTCGATTTCGGGCTTGCTCGGCGTGCTCACACACCATGCGGCGGTTTCCCCAAGTCTGCCGTATTGGGTGGTCGCCGTAATGCTTGGCGGCTATATCGGGGCACGCTTGGGCAGTCGTCATCTGAATGTGGTGCTGATTCAGCGTTGTCTCAGCGTGGTGCTGTTGATTTCGGGTTTAAAAATGCTGCTGACCTGAGTGATGAGGCCCTGTTGAACGTCACCATGCCGCCTGCGATACACGGGCGGCATTTTTTATTCCATGACCAATCCCCCAAAAGGAGTAGAACGCCGCCCGCCAACTGCACGAGTCAACCACCACATTCAGAGAATGGGTTTTCGTACCGCTTCTATCTAAACTGATGCCGTACCTTGAGGGAATTGTACCCGCAGGACGG
>CAZCDD010000004.1:0-23257 GCA_964497405.1 uncultured Hydromonas sp.
GTTCACATCATGCAAGCGCCCATTCGCGCCTACTACAACCTCGAAGAACTCTGGGACCCGTCCAAGTAATTGGCACGGGACAACTCGCCGCCACGCATGAACCGTTTGCACCCATTATTCAAAACCGTCTGGCCGTGGCTCAAAACGCTGGCGCTGATCGCTGTGCTTATGTGGGCGGTCAATGCTTGGCGCACCCGCGAAACACCGCATCAGTCGCCCAACTTCAGCGCACCGATGCTCAATGGGCAAAGCTTTGACCTCAAACAATTTCAGCAACAGCATCCCAATCAAGCCATCGCCCTGATTTTCTGGGCCGAGTGGTGTCCGATCTGTCGTACCGAAGAGCACAGCATCAGCCGTCTGGTCAACGATTCAAAGCTCGTGGTTATTCCCGTTGCCACGCAGTCTGGCTCCGCCGATGAAGTACGCCGCGTACTAAACGAACGCGGCTACCGCTGGAACATGCTGCTGGATGAATCGGGAACCTTGCTCAGTGCCTTTGGGCTGGCTGGCGTGCCATCATTCTTGGTGATTGATGCCGATGGACGCATCCGTCATGTACAAACGGGCTACACCAGCGAACTCGGTATGCGCGTGCGACTGTGGCTCAGTCAATTTTGAGCTAATTGTTATCAGCGCAGCATACTCACTACGCTTTTTTCTGCGCCAAAATCTGCGCCACCGCCCACTGCGCTGCCGCCATGCCAAAGCTGGCGGTAACCATCACCGATGAGCCAAACCCTGCGCAGTTCAATCCCTGCGGTGCGGCGGCGATTGGCGCGTCACCCACAACGCAAGCTTCTGCACTCGCCACCGGATAACGCACCGCCTCATCCGAGTACAACACCGGCACATCCATTTTAACGGGCTTTTTGGATTTCTGAGCCGCATCCTTTCGTGATGCACGACGCAGCTGCTGGCGGATTTTCGCCAGAATCGGGTCTTGAATGCTGTACGCCAAATCCGCCTGCACGATGCGCGTCGCATCGGTTTTGCCACCAGCGGCGCCACAGGTCAACAGCGGCTGACGACGCTGTTTGCAAAAAACGATCATCGCCAATTTCGCCTTGACCTGATCGGTGCAATCGAGCACCACATCCGCCGAAGCAGGGAGCAATTCGAGCGTATCCTCGGCAATAAAATCATCGACCTCATACACCATGCAATCTGGATTGATTTGCGCGATACGCTCACGCAGCGCAGTAATTTTCGCCTTGCCCAGATTGTCGCTCACCGCCTGAATCTGCCGGTTCACATTCGACTCGACCACATGATCGGCATCGATCAAGGTCAATGTACCCACACCGCAACGCGCCAATGCCTCCACCGCCCACGAGCCCACACCGCCCACGCCCACCACGCAGACGTGTGCCTGCGCGAGGCGCTCAGTCGCGCCCTCACCGTACAGACGATTCATACCGGCAAAGCGGCGGGATGATGGGGTATTTTGAGTCATAAATACAAACAATGAAATGGGGTGCGGTCTTGGGTTCAATGACGGCTCGTGGTATCATGCGCACCATGATTTGAAGGAAAATTGAGCCGCAAACGTCCGCTATTGTAGCCGTTTGCACGTATTTTTTCTATCGAAGCGCCACCATACCAACAAATAGAGAAACAGCATGTCCGAACATACTTTAAACGACATTGAGCACGCGAAATTAAACGGCGAAACCGCGCGCGTGAATTGGCACGAATTACAGCGCTTTTTCGCACAGGGCGTGATTATGCACATCGCCGAACATCTGGATCTGGTCGATGTCGCCACGAAAATGAGCTTGGACGATGTGGCTGCGGTCAAAGCGTGGTTTGATGCCGGCGAATTGGCACACGTCAGCGACGCGCTCGCTTCGCGTTGGTTTGACGAAAATACCGAGCTATGGACGGTGGTGGTCAAGCCTTACATCTTGGTGCAAGAAACATCTACCACACCGACCACGACCCATTGATGACACCACCCATGACCCAACACGATCACGCTCCCCCATCAGAACCGCGCATCTACCGCGTCGGCGGTGCGGTGCGCGATGAGCTGCTCGGCGAACCGCACAGCGATGCGGACTATGTGGTGGTCGGCGGCACGCCAGAAGCCATGCTCGCTCAAGGCTACACACCGGTGGGCAAGGATTTTCCGGTATTTTTGCATCCCGTCACGCATGACGAGTACGCGCTCGCGCGCACCGAGCGCAAAACCGCTCAGGGCTACAGCGGCTTTGCCGTGCATTTCGCGCCGGACGTGACGCTGGAGGAAGATCTCGCACGACGCGATCTGACCATCAACGCGATGGCGCGCGAGGTGCTAGCGAACGAACAGCTGGGTGAGTTGATCGACCCGTACAATGGCGCGCAGGATTTGCGCGATCAAGTATTGCGCCACGTATCGCCTGCTTTTGTCGAAGATCCCGTACGCATCCTGCGACTGGCGCGCTTTGCCGCGCGCTGGCCTGCATTCACCGTCGCCCCCGAAACCATGCAGCTGATGCAAAATATGGTGGCGAACGGCGAAACGGCCGCCCTCGTACCCGAGAGGGTCTGGCAGGAAATCGCGCGCGGCCTGATGGAGCAAACACCCTCGCGCATGTTTGACATCCTGCGTGAATGCAGCCTGCTGGCGCAGTGGCTGCCGGAAGTCAACGCCCTGTTTGGTATGCCGCAACGCGCCGACTACCACCCCGAAATCGACACCGGCATTCACGTCATGATGGTGATCGACTACGCAGCCAAACTCAACTTAAACCTCGAATCGCGCTATGCCGCGCTGTGCCACGATCTGGGCAAGGGCAACACACCCGCAGATATTTTGCCGCGCCACACCGGTCACGAGGCACGCGGCGTGCCTCTGGCCAAAGCGCTATCCGAACGGCTCAAAGTACCGCGCGCCTGCGCTGACTATGCGCGCTTAATCACCTTTGAACATACCAACTTTTACAAACTGAGCGAACTGCGCCCCAGCACCGTGCTGAACATCATCAAACATTGCGACGGTCTGCGTCGCCCTGAGCGTTTCAGGGATCTACTGCACGCCTCACTCGCCGACTCACGCGGTCGCGGTGGCGATTTTCCGAATCAACCCGCACTGTGGTACGACGCATGGCTGATGCTGTTGGACACGGTACTCAGCGTGGATCAGGGCTCGATTGCCGCCGACCACGAAAATGAACCGGCGAATATTCCCAACGCCATTTTGGAAGCGCAACTGCACGCCATCACGCCGGTGCTACGCGCCTGGCAGGCGAATGTTCACCCAGAAAAAACATAAATCCTCGGAGGAACCATGGCTCGTACCCCATCGAATATGCTCGCGCTAAATACGCCCGCGCCCGACTTTGCACTGCTTGAACCCGCAACAGGTCGCACCGTGCGTCTGGCCGATTTTGCCGGACAGCCCTTGCTGGTCGCGTTCATTTGCAACCACTGCCCATTCGTGATTCACATCCAAGACGCGTTCGCACAACTGGCTCGCGAATACCAAGCGCGTGGCGTCGCCGTGGTCGCCATCAACTCGAATGATATCGCCAACTACCCCGACGACTCACCGGAAAAGATGATCGAAACCGTGCGCAACCATGGCTATACTTTCCCGTATCTATTCGACGAAAGCCAAGCCATCGCCCGCGCCTACGATGCGGCCTGCACGCCGGATTTATACCTATTCGACGCACAACACCGGCTGTACTACCGTGGACAATTTGACAACGCCCGCCCGGGCAACGACGAGCCGGTGAATGGCGCGGATCTGCGTCAGGCATTGGACGCTTTGCTTGATGGCCAATCTGCACCCGAGGTGCAAAAACCATCCTTGGGCTGCAATATCAAGTGGAAAGCGTAAACAGCATTGATGGCATTTCAACATAAAAAATAGGCGGACCTTCATCCGCCTATTTTTGTGGGTGCATTCGCACTCAAAGATCAACCCTGATTTTTTGCACGCGGGGTACGTGGCGCACGCGTTGTACGCGCTGGGTGTGTACTCGGACGTGCTGGACGAGCCGTCTGGGTACGTCCTGCGCCGGTATTCGCAGAGTTGGTGCGTGCGCCGGCTGAACCATGCGCATTGCGTGTGCGGCGCTCTTGATTGGGCGCAGCACTCACTTCGCCCGCGAATTGCGGCTTACGAGCACGCGAGGTTTTTTGTGCACCCGCATTAGCCGCCGATGAGCGCGCCGATTGACCCGCTTGCCCCTGTTGTCCCAAAGGCGCACGACGTGCTCGGGTTGGTGTGCCACGCGTCATGCCTTTTGCTTGGGTCGCCGTACTTGGATTTTTACCCGCACCGCGCGCTTCGCGACCGGTCAAGCCGGTATTTGGGTTATGCGCCACGCCAAAGGCGCTCATCAGATGCGCGTCTTGTGGCACGCTTTGACCCTCATTGTGTGATGAGTGCGAGCGTTGCGTTGCGGTGGTTTTTACACCGAGTTCACGCATCAGTTGCAATACCTGTGGACGCTCCCATTCGGCAAAACGCCCGCGTTTGAGCTGGCTTGGCAAGACGATCGGGCCAAAACGCACGCGAATCAAGCGGCTCACGGTCAAGCCGATGGCTTCAAACATACGACGCACCTCGCGGTTACGCCCCTCAGAGATCACCACGCGCAGCCAACGGTTTGCGCCTTCGCCGCCCAAATGTTCGACCACGGAGAAGCTGGCCAAGCCATCTTCCAGCTCAATGCCGTTTTTCAATTGGTGCAACTGCGCATCGGTGACTTCACCCAACACACGCACGGCATACTCACGCTCGTGACCGTAGCGCGGATGCATCATGCGATTGGCAATATCACCTGACGTGGTCAAGATCAGCAAGCCTTCGGTATTAAAATCCAGCCGCCCGACCGCCAACCATTTGCCTTTGCGCGTGAACGGCAGACGATCAAACACGGTTGGACGTCCTTCCGGATCGCTGTGACTGACGATTTCGCCCGCAGGTTTGTGATAAATCACAATGCGCGGCACGGTGGGCGTGAGTTTTTTACGTTGCAGCAGTTTGCCGTTGATGCGCACCTGATCGTCGTCGGTGATGCGTTGGCCCACATGCGCGGGCATGCCATTGACCGATACCCGACCGGAGATAATCAATTCTTCCATGTCGCGGCGTGAGCCTATGCCCGCATCAGCCAGTACTTTTTGTAGCTTGATGGTGCCGTCCAAATCGATTTCGCTGTGCTCATGATCGGCATCGGTGTAGTCTTCGCCATCCTGCATCTCGGCTGAGGAGCGTGATGAGCCCTGTGGCTTTTTGCCTGCGTTGTGCTGAGTGGCTTGCTGTTGATTTTGTTTGCGCGATGAGCGCACACCGGCGCGATACAGGCGCTGACCGGTGCGGCCACTTTTAGCGGTTTCATTTTTCTCTTGCCAACCCCATTGTTCGGGCAAGGATTCGTCCTGTGTCACGGGGGCTTCTATGCGGCTTGCAGCGACTGTCTCAGCTGCTGCGGGGCGCTGATTGCGCTTGCGCACGCCGTGTTTACCACGCAACAATGTGCTTTTTTTCTTGGCGGGTTTGTGTTCTGTTTCACTCATGGTGTTCTTCCGTATCTGCTTTTCGCCTATGGATGATTTGACTCGATGTCGGTTTGGAGCGTCAATTCGTTGGCGGCGGCAGACTCTGTGGTGCCTTCATTCACGGACACGTTGACATCCTGTGCGTCAATCATGCCGTCGGTGGGTAATGCTTCAAGCGCAGGAGTTAATGCCTGAAGCGATTCGGTCATTTGTTCTAAAGGTTGATCGGTGCCGCGCTCATCCGCGCTATTGGCTTGACTGTCATGAACCACCAATGCCAATTGGCCGGTTTCGCCATCTTCTTGCCCCAACAACACCGGCAATTCTTTGAGCGACAGCAATCCCAAATCATCTAAAAACTGCTTGGTCGTCGCCCATAAAGCCGGCCGACCGGGTACTTCACGATGACCGATGGTATCAATCCAGCCACGCTCTTCGAGAGATTTGATGATTTGCGATGAGACGGTCACGCCACGGATGTCCTCGATATCCCCCCGTGTCACGGGTTGGCGATAGGCAATAATGGCCAAGGTTTCCAATACCGCTCGGGAGTATTGCGCGGGTTTCTCCGCTCGAAGTCGATCAATATAGGGCAGAACGTCCGCCGCTGTCTGAAATCGGTACCCCGTCGCAACCTGAGTTAAATGCACCGCCCGTTCAGACCAATCGCTTTTGATTTCATCGAGCAACAAGCGCAAGGTATCGTTATTGATCTCGATATTCAGCGCTGACTTAATCTGAGCCAAGCTCATCGGCGCATCATTGCTGAGAATCAGCGCTTCGGTAATGCGTTTGATTTCATTAGGCGTCATTAGGACTTCTCTATGGTTTGTAGCGCATACGCTCAGTTAATCAAGAAGGTAAACCTGTGGATCGTAGCATTTCAATTGGAGTTTAACCATTTGCTTACACTTGAACCTCTGTCGGAGCCAAGCGACTGCATACCATCAATAACAATGAAACTAATAGAATAAGCAAGAAGATGATCGTACAAAACCGAGAGAAAATGGGTTTTGACTTTTAAGTCTGGCAATGTTTGGTTGCGGGGGCAGGATTTGAACCTACGACCTTCGGGTTATGAGCCCGACGAGCTACCATGCTGCTCCACCCCGCGCCAGATAAAATATTGTTCGATTGTACAACATCGAAACAATTTATGGTTGGCGGAAGCGGTGAGATTCGAACTCACGGAGGGCTCTCACCCTCGGCGGTTTTCAAGACCGCTGCATTCAACCGCTCTGCCACGCTTCCGGAACCAAGACCACCATTATAGCGAACTTTATTTTTTTAAGCAAGCATTAATTATCAACAAGCCCATGAACCCGTACAAAAAACCAACGGGTCAAGCGCTTTGGCTAACCCGTTTATCACTGGATGACTTGATAGCCCTACAATAGCAAGGATCTACGCTCAAACTTTCTTCATCAGCAAGGTGCCATTGGTACCACCAAAACCAAAGTTATTGCTCATCGCAATGTCAATGGTCGCATCACGCGCCACATTGGCACAGTAATCCAAATCGCAACCCTCACCCGGATTGTCCAGATTGATGGTCGGTGGCGATTTTTGATGCGACACAGCCAATGCAGTGAACACCGATTCAACACCACCCGCACCACCAAGCAAGTGTCCTGTCATGGATTTGGTCGAATTGACAATTACTTTGCTGGCCGCATCGCCCAAGGCGCGCTTGATCGCAACCGTTTCCGCCACATCACCCAAAGGCGTTGAAGTACCGTGCGCATTGATGTAATTGACTTGATCTGGATTCACGCCCGCATCGCGCATGGCATTGCGCATGGAACGCATCGCACCATCGCCGTCTTCGCACGGCGCAGTCATGTGGTAGCCATCGGCGCTCATGCCGTAGCCAGCCAATTCAGCGTAAATTTTCGCACCGCGTGCTTTGGCATGCTCATATTCTTCAAGCATCAGCACGCCTGCGCCTTCACCCATCACAAAGCCATCACGGTCGGCATCCCACGGACGTGAGGCACGCGCTGGCTCATCATTGCGCGTGGAGAGCGCGCGCATATTGGCAAAACCAGCCATAGCCAGAGCAGAAATGGTGGACTCGGCACCACCGGCGAGCATGGCGTCCGCATCACCATACTGAATCATGCGCATGGCTTCGCCAATACAATGCGTACCGGTCGTACACGCGGTGACCACCGCCAGATTCGGGCCTTTCAGGCCATACATGATGGACATATGACCAGAAATCATGTTGATGATGGAGCCGGGAATCAAAAACGGCGACACACGGCGCGCACCTTTATTGAATAAACTTTCGCAGTTGGACTCGATCAGAGGCAAACCACCGATACCAGAACCAATGATGACACCGATGCGTTCGGCATTTTCTTCGGTGACCGCGATACCTGAATCGCGAAACGCCTGAATACCTGCAGCCAAACCATAGTGAATGAAGGTATCCATGGTGCGCGCTTCTTTGGCACCAATATAGTCACTGACTTCAAAGCCCTTGACCTCACCGGCGATTTGGCTGTTGATGTCACTGGCATCAAATCGACTGATGGTTGCGATACCTGATTGACCTGCAATCAATTGATTCCATGTGCTGGCCACATCGTTACCTAAAGGCGTCACTGCGCCCAAACCTGTGATGACCACTCTGCGTTTACTCATAGCCTACCTCTGTCGTTCAGTGCGCTGTCAATACGCACTGTTTGTGTCTTGCCTATACAATAAAAGAGACCTAACGGGTCTCTTTTATATTGGCATTTCAAAAACCGTTAAGTCGTCGGGACTTAGTCAATTATTTAGAATGCGCGGTTACGTAGTCAATCGCTTGTTGAACAGTGGCGATTTTTTCTGCGTCTTCGTCAGGAATTTCGCACTCGAATTCGTCTTCCAAAGCCATCACCAACTCAACTGTATCCAAAGAGTCAGCGCCCAAATCTTGGGTGAAAGATGATTCGTTTTTGATTTCGGCTTCGTTAACGCCCAATTGTTCAGCAACAATTTTACGGACACGTTGTTCGATGTTTTCCATTAATCTCTCCATTGGTGAAAAAATAAATCAAGTTGATTTACCGCGCTATTGTAGCAGTATTTAATAGGCGTTTGACAAGTTTTCAAGCGTTTTTTAACGGCACGATCGTTCGTTTTTGCTATGTTTTACAAGAAGTTACGCTGAATTATTAGCAGTAAGATACAGTTACCAGAGGCAACGTATCTTCTGCAGACAAAAGCGCCCAATCCTTGCTCATTCATCATTGCGCTTAAAAATATCTATCTGCTCCTATTTTTGCTGGAATTTGGTTTTAACCGCTGTTGCGCAAACCCGCTGCCAAACCGTTGATCGCAATATGAATGCCATCCTGTACCGCTTCAGAATGATCACCCGATCGGTAGCGCTTGATCAACTCGACTTGGAAATAGTTCAGAGGATCGAGATACGGCAGACGATTGCGCAGACTACGCGCCAACGTTTGATTATCCGCCAATAAAGCATTTTGCCCCGTAATCACGAAAATCGCATGCACCACACGTTTCCACTCGGAAATAATCTCGCCGAAAATTTTCTCCGCCAGCGCCTGATCCTCAACCAACTCGGTGTAACGCTTGGCGATCGCCATATCGGTTTTCGCAATCACCATGTCCAGATTGGAAATCACCGACTGGAAAAACGGCCACTGCTGATACATTTGACGCAGCTCTTGCCAGCGTGACTCATCTGCCCCAACCCATTGCTCAATTGCCGAACCAACGCCATACCAGCCTGGCAGCATCATACGTGCCTGCGCCCATGAGAATACCCACGGAATGGCGCGCAGATCTTCGATGCGTTGCGATGGCTTGCGCGAGGAAGGACGTGAGCCGATATTCAACTGTGAAATTTCGTTGATCGGTGTAGCGGCACGGAAAAAGTCGGTAAAACCGTCGGTTTCATAGACCAATTTGCGATACGCTTTGAAACTCAAGTCGGACATCTCGCCCATCGCGGTTTCAAACTGTGACCAGTCATCGGTCTCACCCACATCATTGGCCACCGCTTCCATAGAGGCCGCGACCAAGGTTTCCAAATTGCGCAAGCCCATATCAGGATCGGCGTATTTCGCGCCGATGACCTCACCCTGCTCGGTCAGGCGGATTTTGCCGGTCATACAGCCCGCCGGCTGCGCCAGAATCGCCTCGTAGGATGGGCCTCCGCCACGACCGACCGAACCGCCACGACCGTGGAAGAACGACACCTGTACATTCGCCTCATTCGCTGTCGCAATCAATGCCTGCTGCGCTTCGTACAAGGACCAAATCGAGGTGAGGAAGCCGCCATCTTTATTACTGTCCGAATAGCCAAGCATGATTTCCTGCTTGCGCGCACGGCGATTGAGCCATTCGTTGACCAAATCGGTGGCGAACCAATCGTGCATGATGGCAGGCGCGCCGCGCAAATCCTCGATCGTTTCAAACAACGGCACGATGCCGATTTCACAACGCGGCTCGGGCTGGCTGGCGACCAAACCGGCTTCTTTGAGCAGCACCGCCAGCTCCAACATATCCGATACACTGGTGGATTTGGAAATAATCGACTGCTCAATCAAGCGCGCACCGAATTGCTCGCGCAACTCACGCGCCGCATTGAAAATAGCCAATTCATCGCGCAGCAAATCACTTTGCGCAATCCACGGACTGCTCAATACCCGCGCAGAATTGAGCTGCTCGGTCAACACCTGACAACGTTGCGCCTCATTCAAGGCCTTGTAATCCGCAACCAAACCCGAGTTTTTCAGCAATTCAGCCACACAAGCTTCGTGTACGTCTGAGTTTTGGCGCAAATCAATGGTTGCCAAATGGAAGCCAAAAATATGCACCGCCTCCATCAACTGATTCAAGCGCCCTTCAATCAAAGCCGAGCTATTGTTCGCGCGCAAAGAATCCGCAATCACCTGTAAATCGTGCAAAAACTCATCCGCGTGCGCATAAGGAGGCACATCTTTGCTGCGCGGTTCAGGCGAGGTCACCATGCCGCATAGATTCAATGCGGTATGCGCCATGCGACCATACATCCCGACCACCGCCTGACGATACGGCTCAAATGAGCGGTGCTGCGAATCGTCGCCAGACTGTTTGGCCAGCGCATACAAGGTCTCACTCATGGTGGTAATTTCGGAGGACAGCGGCAACTCCTCGCCCAGCGCGTGTAATTCATCCAAATAGTGTTTGAATACCGTACGCGCCTGTGCATGTGCGCACTCGCGCAAGGTCTGCGCCGTCACAAACGGATTGCCATCGCGGTCACCACCTATCCACATCCCCATGGTCATGGGCAACAAATCCTGCACATCCGGCTCGGCCATGCCCAGTTGACGCGCCATTTTTTGGTAACGCAGCACCAATGATGGAATGCGTTTCAAAAAAGTGATCGGATAGTAGCTCACCGCATTATTGATCTCATCGATCACATTCAATTTGGATTTGCGCAAAATCGCGGTCTGCCAAAAGGTTTTGACCAGACGTTCGATGTCCGCCAGCAGTTCTTGTTCGGTTTCCTCGTCCAATTGCTCAGAATCGCGCAGCGACAAACGATGCGCCAGCGCGCGGGTCAAATCCAAAATTGTTTTGCGCTGTACCTGCGTCGGATGCGCGGTCAATACCGGCACGACTGCGACACGCGACATGGCCTTGAGCGCATCTTTGGCCGACACGCCACGCGATTGCAAATTCGCCAACGAACGCGCCAGCGTGCCCACCTGCGGTTGCGCGCCCTGCAAACGATAATAACGACGGCGGCGAATCTGATGCACGTCCTCGGCGATATTGGCCAACAATGAAAACAGGCTGAACGCACGAATCACGCGCAGCGCCTGAGCATTACCCAAACGCTCACACAAATCCACGGAAATTTGCCGTGCCTCATGCGCTGCATTTTGCTCCTCAATCGAGCCGGACAGACCCGATTCGCTTTTACGAAAGCGCACCGCTGCCTGACGGATGGTTTCTGTATGGTCAAAAGACTCCTCACCCGCGTAGGTGCGAATCGCCGCACCCAACATGCGCCCCAGCAGACGAATATCGTTGGTTAACGGCAATTCCTTTTCGTCCGCTTGGACTTGAAACAATGGGGTTAAGGGCAAAGACGACACAGACATGAAAACCTCTCTTGAATATGCTATTAAAATACACTCAAAATTCATCAAAAACCTGAATTTGCTCGTTCAAACCGTAATTTCAGGCAAAAAAATTTAAGGCGCACAGTCTAACACGACTGCATTAACGAACGATGATCCTTTTTTTTGTCGCTCATCCGTCTCATCGAACGTCCGCACACCTCATGCGCCACGCCATCCACGCGCAGCAAATACGCCCGCACCGTACACGCGGGGTAAATCTCCCGCAGGATCGACACATACGCACGCATTTGCCGCTCATACGCAAGCAATGACAAGGCATCCCAGCCGCTTTTATAATCCAAAATGCTAATTTCCGATCCCCTGCGTACCCAGCGATCCACGCGTTTGATTTGCCCATCCGCCGTCATCAAGCTCATCTCGTTATAAGCCTCATCGTACTGACTGGAGTCAAACCAGCGCTGCCATTCGGGGTGCTTGAGCATACGTTCACAGCCATCACATAGCCGCTGCGCCTCGCTCAGATCAATGGCGAATTGCACGCTCAAAGTGGTCGCATCCACCAGCCGTCCCGCATATTCCGCGGTCATGCACTCCAGCGCATAATGCAAAGCCGTACCCAAACGCATGCTATGCTCGTCACTCGCCGACACAGATGCTGCCGGCTGCGCCGCAGCAGAATGCGCGACACTCGCCTCAATATCGCTATAAGCATTTTGCTCAGGCGATCCAAGTGGCTCGCCCACCGCATCCGATCCAACGCTTACTGCCTCGGACATTGCCGCCGACGACATATATGACAACCATTGCGGGGCAAGTGCGCCCCAATGGTGCGGTTCATCGGGCAAAACAATCGATTCTGCCGAATTGGACGAGGTCAACTGTGTCAATTGCGTCAATTGCGTCAGTGCCTGCCGCAACTGCTCAAACAAGCCTGTCGCAGCGGTTTTGCCTGAGTGCGAAGACTCGGCTGACTCGATTGGCGTTTCAGCCGTATCGCCCAGCTCCTGCGCCGCACTGATGACCAGCACCTGCCGCGCTCGCGTCATCGCCACATAACATTTATTAAAGTGCTCTTGCTCATCCAACGCCTGCGCCTGCGCGCGTCGCTGCGCGCGCCACAGACCGATGCGCTCGCCCGTACTCACCCACGACACATGCGCGGGTGCGGCATCATCGGGGTACCAGTCAATCAGCCAATAGTTCACATCCGCACGCGCCTTGGCGGTTTTCATGTCAATCAAAAACACGATCGGCGCTTCCAGCCCTTTGGACGCATGCACAGTCAGAATCCGCACCGCATCGCGCATACCGAGCGGTTCACTTTCCGAATGTCCATCCTGCGCGCGCGCCTGCGAGCGTTTGAGCGCGTACAAAAAATCTGACAAGCTCGGATAGCGCCCAGCGTTGACATTCAATGCCAATTGTAAAAAACTCTGCAAATTCGCCTGCACCTGTGGATTCAACCACGTCGGTACCACGCGCGCATACGCCTCAAAAATTCGCCCTTGCGCATAAATATGGTCCAACACATCATGCACAGGCAAACAACCCGCCATAGCCTGCCACTGACTCAATAATGCAAAGCGCTCATGCCACAATGCCGCTGTCTCAACCGAGCCATCGGCCAAACGCCGCTGCCATACCTGCCAATAGGACAATGGCGATAGCGACGCACCCTCTGCTTCGTAGTTTTGCGCCCACGAACGCAATTGCAATAATTGCTCATCCGTTGCCGCCAGCATCGGATTGCGCAACACCTGCATCAACGCCCAATCATCATCCGCACGCAGCAACCACTGCACCAGCGCCATCAAGTCCAGCGCCTCCAGCGTATCGAGCAACCCGCCTCGGCGCGAGCTTTCAAACGGAATGTGCGCCTGACGCAGCAGCCGCTCATAGTTGACCAAATGCGTGCGTCCGTAGATCAAAATCATCATATCGCTGTACCGCGCCGGACGATGCGCCTGCAATTTTTCGTCCCACACCGGATAGCGCCCGACCAGCTGCTCAATCGCGGCGACCAACTGCGCACTCTCATCATCGCGTATGTTTTGCTCAAGGACGTACTGCGGCTGCGTGAGCCAATCGCGTGGCGGCGCCTGCTCGGCCGCCATGATTTCAGTCGGCTCATCCACCGATTCGGCAGATTCAAGCGCAGGCAAACCGAGGCAGGCGATATGCCCTGCCACTTTGCCCTCTTGCGCCGTGCGGTGCGGGCTGAAATCCTCCAGCGCACAATCCGGCTGTGTAAACATTTGATTCACCCAGTCAATCACCGCTTGACTATTGCGCCGCGTGAACTGGGTTTGCAACACCTGCGCGTCGTACTGCGTGCATAACAACGCCTGCGCCTGATCGAACAGCCGCGCATCCGCGCCACGAAAACGGTAGATGGATTGTTTCACATCACCGACCAAAAACACCCTCGGCTTGTCAGCTTCGCCCTGATACGCCGCCAGCCAGTCGTGGATGATGTGCCACTGAATCGGGTTGGTGTCCTGAAACTCGTCGAACAACAAATGTTTATAGCGCGCATCCAGTTGCGTTTGCATAAACGCTGCGGTGGACTCATCGTGCAGCAGCTCAAAGCACTGGCGCGATACGTCACCGAATTCCAACTGATTCGTGCGACGCTTTTGTGCGCGGTCGATGCTCAACAGCGCCATCACACACGGCCAAATGTGCTCGTGCAGACGATATGCCTTCAGATCGCCCTCCCATGCGGCTTTGAGCGCGAAGGTTTCGTTCACCCGTGCCCGCGCATCTTCGAAAATATCCTTGTCAATGCGTCCGTCCAAACGTTTGAGCTGCTCTTTATCCAACTGGAATTTTTGCTTACTCAAAGTATGACTCTGAGTGATGAATGGCGCCAGTGCCGCCCACAATTTCGTCGCTGCACCGCTGTCCAGTGCGTTTTGTATGCTTTGCGCGCGTTCGGCTTTTTCGGGTTTGCCGGCAAACATCGCGGTCAAAATCGTATTCAGCGCCTCGCCCGCATCACCCGATATGAGCGCACGATGCCACGCCTCCAAAATTCCCGCTTCACCCAACTGCACATCAAAGCCGGACTCTTGGCTAATCTCTGCGCGCATCTGTGCCATCACCGGCTGTGCCAAAGATTGGTGCCACAGCTCGATTTCATTGCCCTGCGCCAGCGCCGCATTCAGCATATTCAGACAGATAAATTCACCCAGTTCATCAATCAAAGCCAAATAATGCGTGCGCAAAGCCAGCCCTTCGGCGGTATTGAATTGTTGATAAAACGCATCCCACGTCGCCTGCCGCAACTCGTCGTTGTCCAACAGCAGCGTCGCATCGCGCGATACGCCCGAGCCCATCGGCGCGGCCTTGAGCAAGCGGTAAAACCAAGCATCAAAGGTGTAGATCGGTATATCCTGCCCTGAGCCGAGGATGTGATCGTATAAGCCCTGCGCCATAGGGATGCGCTCGCGTGCAGTCGCCTCGGGCAAACCGCGCTCGGTCAACAGCAGCACCACTTGCTCCGTCGTACCATCAGCCATCTCGCGCAGTAAATCCGCCACGCGATCACGCATTTCCTGCGCGGCTTTTTTGGTAAAGGTGATGGCGAGGATGTGTTTGGGCTCTACCCCTTCGAGCAGCAATCGGATGATCCGCGATGTCAGCAACCAAGTTTTGCCACTGCCCGCACAGGCGCGTACCACCACGCTGTGTGCAGGATTGAGTGCCGAGCGTGTAAACTCTTCGAGTTCAATCGCTTGCTGATTCTTAAAAAAGGCCGCAACCTCAGTTCGCAACGGGGTGTTCATTGGCCACCTCCCGCTTTTAGCACATGCTCCGGTGACACCGAAGGCATCGGTGCGGCATAGTCTTTGCGACAAATCGCCCGATAATCACAGTACACACACGCCCCTTTTTCACCCAAAGCCATCAACGGCACTCCCTGCAACATCTGTAAAAACACATCATGCACCTGTTGGCGCAATTGCGCCGCTTGCGCATGAATGTACGCAACATCACCCAAAGGCGCCTCGGGCAAACGCCGCTCGGCATGCCGATCCACCCCGACGTAGCGCGCATCGACGACCTGCGCCTGCGCACCGCTCTCAATCAAATGGATATAAAACGCCAACTGCGTTTCCTCATGATCGCGGATGCGTTGTTTATACGAGAAAAGATTATTGGTTTTATAGTCAATCAGCGACCACTGCGCTTGCCCCTGTTCATTGATTGACTCATCCACTTGGTCAATGCGACCGCGCCATTGCAATTCATGCCGAATCAGCCCGCGCTCATCGCGGATGGTTTGGCTGGAACAAGCTTGCGGCGCATATTCACTGTATTTGACCTGCCAACCCGCACGCTCGCGCGCCTGCCACCACGCCACGAAGGCTGGCTCGTAGGAGGCGAATAATTGTTTGAGCGGCCAATAGCGCGGATTCTCCGCGCACAAAGGATCGAGCAGTTCATCCAGCACCTGCATGAAACAAGCCGTATCCTGCTCCGGCGCATGCGCCTGACGCCGCTGGTGAAAGCGTTCCACCAGTGCATGCCACACATTGCCTTTATCACTGGCGGCGATTTCATCATCCGGCCAATCCACGGGCGCAATATTCAATACTTTTTTCGCATAATACTGATACGGACACGCGGCGATATTGCTCAAATCGGTGGCAGAAATCTGCCCTGGCACCTGCTGCGCAATACTGATCGCGCTGCGTGCGTGCGATTGTGGCGTGACGTGGCATTCCACGCGCTCACTATCGGCAATCTGCCCACCCTGCGCGCGCAGATACTGCTGCAACCATGGGCTGAGTGCATTCGGCGTGCCATCCTTTTGCGCGGCGAAACTGGCGCAGACCTGAGGATTGAGCGCCAAAATATCCAGTAGCGCGATGCGCATTTGCCATTGTTTGTCCTGCGCCGTCGGCAGCCCCAAATCACGCCGCACCGCCAGATTGAGCAAGCCCAAATCCTGCTCCGCCCCCGGAAGATTGCTCGCATCCGCCCCCAGCAACCAGACCGCATCAAAGGTGCGCAAGCGCGTATTGCCCAACGGCAACAACGTCACCTCTGCATCGTTTGCAGCAGCCGATACATTCATGCTCGGTGGGCGATAGGTCAATCGCTCCACGGCTGTATTCATCAGTTGCAGCGCCGTGCGCAGCGGCCACTGTGCGGTGTTTTCCAGCCATTGCCAGCGGCGCAGCAGTTCACACCACTTTTGACCCGCCGCATCATTTTCCAGCGCAGCCCACAAACCAAAGCTGTTTGCCCACTCGATCAACTCATGCGCCCACGTGCTCAAGGTTCGCGCTGATTGCCAGCGGCGCGCATACATTCTGCCCTGTTCAAACAGCATTTGTGCATCCGCATGAGCGGGAGCTTGATCCGCGCCAGCCAATGCACGCAAGGCTTTTAACCAATCATCCCAACTGCGCCAGACGCGCTTTTTCTGATAACTGTGCTGCCGATCGGCCAGCGTGTACACCAGTGCCAACAGCGCCTGCTTGCGCTCCGCCGCCCAGTTCGCCAACACCAAGGGGTGCGCCAGCCACTCCAATAAATCCTTGGCCAGCACCTCACCGTGTAACAGTGCCAATCCGCGATGCCACGCACTGGCCGCACGCGAAGTCGACAGCAACCAGCCGGTGTCATCACGAATATCCACGCCGACCCGACGCAAGAGCGCCCATACACGCCGACTCACCTGACGATCCAGTGCAATCAAAGCAATCTGCCGCAAGCCCTGCTCGCGCCATTGCAGCACCTGTCGCACCACAGTTTGTGCTTCATCTTCTAAATTCTGTGCACGGATAAACTGCACAGCGCTGACTGCGCGTGCTTCATCCGTGAGCGGGGCGCTTGCCCAACGCTGAGCGCTCTCGCCCGCAATGCTCAAAATCGCACGTTGGCGTTCCAGCCCCGCACGCACCGCCACCGACTGAATATCCAGCACATAGACCGTGACATGGCGTGCGTAGTTGTGCCAAAAATGCTGCTCATGCGCCGACCACGGACGATTGCGCAAGACCCAGACCGCATCGTAAGGGCGCGCGTTGGATGCGGCATGGTCACGAGCCATCTGCTGCAACACCGCCAAATAGCGCACCACCGGTGTTTGCTTATCCACATCGGCCTGCCAACAATGCAGTAAAATCGCCAACTCCTGTTGCGCCAATTGATGCGTTTGGCGCTGATAGACCGCATCCACGGCCTGATTCACCGCGTGTTTGACCCATGCCACATCGCGCCCTGCCAACAAATGAATGCTCAGCTCGTCCGACATCTCGATCAGCAAACGCGACAAGCCCAACACATCATCCGCCTCATCCGCCCGCTGCCCCAGTGCTTCACGCAGTACCTGCGCCGATGGCAGCACCTGCATCCAATTGAGCATGCGTTCGGTATCATGCGCATCCCAGTCCTGCGCGCCATTGCTTTTCGCCCAATCCATCAGCGTCATCATCGGCGGCATGGGATAAGGCTTTTGCGTTTGACGTGCCTGCTCCGCCCACGCCGCGCGGTAGGCTAAAATCATGGAATTATCGGGAACGATGATGAGCTGCCGCGTCAGCGGCACGCTAGAGGCATGCGCCAGCATGCGCGCCACCGTTTGCTGCCAAAAATCAGTCGAAAAAGTCGTGGTCAGGGTTTGCAAACAATCCGGCTGCGGCGCGTCATCGGTGCATTCGCTGTTATGGAGGCTGTCGTTTATATCATCGTCTAAACGAGGCTGGGTATTCGGGGCAAATAGATCGTTCGGCATGGGCATGGCAGGTCGCTTTAAGCGTAAAAAAACCCGCTTATTATAATCGCCTTCGCCTGCCTATCGCGCTGAATCGTATTTAGGCTGAAGCCTCAAAAAACCCCAAGACCTGATCCGGCATCCATGCAAAATGCTTCATCTCATCGCCCGTCTGGCGCACGGTCACAAAGCCAACATGCCCGCCATTTTCAGTGTAGTTCAGCGTCACCGAACGACTGACCTGCGCCGCCGTCGCGAGGCTGTCCGCGGGAACAATCGGGTCATTGGCGGTATTTAAAATCATGGTCGGTACGGCAATCTCGCCCATGAATTGTTTGGACGAAGATTTTTGCCAATAATCCTCTGCATCCTTAAAACCATGCAAGGGCGCAGTAAAATGATTGTCCACATCAAAAAAATTCCGCGCCGCGTGCACCTGCTCGCGCGTTATGGGCAAATCGGGGAACTGCGTGAGCTTGTGCAGCGCTTTTTGCTTGAGCGTGCCGAGGAAATTACGCATATACACACGTTGATTAAAGCCACTTTGCAGCGCCACCGCGCCGGCCTTGAGGTCATGCGGCGCGCAAATGCTGGCAGCGGCGTGAACAATCTGACTGGCATCGGCGCCGCTCTCGCCCAGCCATTTAAGCAACGCATTGCCGCCGAGCGACACCCCCGCGGCGTAAAGCTGTGCCTGCGGAAAACGCTGCGCCATGCGTTTGAGTACCCAGTCAATTTCCGCGCTAAAGCCAGAGTGATACATCACCCGCTGGCGGTTCATCTCGCCACTGCACGAGCGCCAGTGCACCACCACCCCACTCCAACCTTTTTGCACCGCCATGCGCATCAGCGCCTTGGCATATGAGCTGCTGCTAGAGCCTTCCAAGCCGTGAAACAGCACGAAGATTTTTTGATTCGGCAAAGCCGCTGCCGCTTGATTCACCCAATCCAAATCAATGAAATCATCATCCGGCGTATCCCAACGTTCACGCGTGTAGCGTGGAGAGTCAAATGGCAGCAATACCGGCAAGATGGTTTGAATATGCGCGTTATTGGCCCACCAAGCGGGACGAAAAAACTTTTGATGCGAGCGCACACTCATCTCCTAAATCGTACAAACGGTGACAATGCGATGCTCCAGCTCCGCCGCAAAGCTCGGCGCAATCAGCTGCGGGCTGTACACCACAAAGACGTCTTCCAAACGTTCACCCAGCGTCACAATGCGCGCGCTGCGCAGCGTGATGTTCATTTCGTGGAAAATATACGCAATGCTGTACAGCACGCCCGGCCGGTCGGTCGCCGCCAGCTTAATGACATATTCATCATTGCCCACCGGCATGAGCGACATACTCGGTTTGATTGGGAAGTTACGCGAGCGCGAGGTCAGACGTCCCAGATTCGGCGCACGCAGCTCAGCGGTATTTTGCAGGCTCGCGCCGATTTGCGCATTCAATTCCGCTAAAAAAGCCTGATCCACCTCTATCGTGTCTGGCAATGTCACTTGGAAGGTATCCAAAGCCATGCCCTGCGCACTGGTGTAGATGGTCGCGTCGAAAATGGAGTAGCCCCGTTGCTGAATCGCCGCACAAATCCGTGTGAACAAATCTGGCTTGTCCACGGTATAGATCATCAACTGCACGCTGTTATCAACGCTATTCAAAACATAATGCTGCGAAGCCACCAATGGCGTTTGCGCCTGCGCGTCGTTGCTATCGCCGCGTCTTAACTGCGCCGATACGATGTTCTGCGTATGCCAAGCAATCGTCGCCGCATCGTGACGAATGAAATATTCGGGATTGAAATGTCGCCACAAAGCATCGGCCTGCACCAGATAATCTTTGCTCGCGATGCCTTGCTTCATCAGCAGTTCGCGCACTTTGGCCTGACGATCCTTGATGATGGTCGCACGCGGATGTTGGCGTTTGCCTTCGAGTACATGCATGGTGGCGCGGTACAGATCGGCCAATAGTTTGTCTTTCCACGCATTCCAAACCTTAGGACTGGTACCACGAATATCGGCAACGGTCAGCAGGTACAAAGCACGCAGGCGCTCGGGCGTTTTCACCATATTGGCAAAGCGCAAAATGGTATCGGGATCGGATAAATCCTCTTTCTGCGCAAACTGCGACATGGTCAAATGCTCGGCGACCAAAAACACCACCAGCGCCGTCTGCGATTGATTCAAACCATGCTGTTTGGCAAAACGTTCGACTTCCACCGCACCCAGCTCCGAGTGATCGCCACCGCGCCCTTTGGCAATGTCGTGAAACAACCCGGCAATGTACATCAACCACGGTTTACCAAATTCGGCCATGACCTGATTGGCCAGCTCATGCTGATGCATATGCTCTTGCAAAGTAAAGCGGCGCAGATTGCGCGTCACCATCAGAATATGTTGATCCACCGTATAAATGTGAAACAGATCATGCTGCATCTGACCGATGATACGGCGAAAAACCGGCAAGTAGCGCCCCAAAATCCCCATCTGGTGCATCAGACGCAGGGTATGCGTGATGCCGCTCGGCAGTTTCAAAATCCGCAAAAAACGCTGGCGATTTTTCGGATCGCGTCGAAATTCAGGCGTGATGAGCTCGCGTGATTTGAGCACTGCATCCCACAAACGAGGCGTGCAACCGGTCAGGCACGGACGCGAGCCAAAGGCATAAAACACATCCAGCAGCAGATGCGGTTTGTGCACAAACACATCGTCGCCTTTGATATCCAGCTCATGATTGACCTCCACCAAGTCAGGAAACCCTTTGATTTTGTGCTCGATGCGCGGCGTATCCGCTGGCGCCATGTACTCATCAAATTTTTGCAAAAACAAATTCATGCGCACCGAGTTGACACGTGCGGCAATGTAATATTTTTGCATCAAATGCTCGCTCGCGAGCTTGCCATCGCTGTCCTGCAAGCCAAACGCCTGCGCCAGCGAAGTTTGTAGATCAAACAACAAACGATTCTCACCGCGCCGCGTCAGCACATGCAAACACGCGCGAATCGCCAGCATCAAGGTTTCACACTTTTGAATCAGTCGCGCCTGTTTTTCATTGAGCCAGCCGATTTCGTGCAAATCCTGCCACGATTTGGCCAAATGCGCCGCTTTGGATAACCACAGCATCAAATGCAAATCGCGCAGACCGCCGGGCGACTCTTTACAGTTTGGTTCGAGGCTGAACGGCGTTTCCTCAAAGCGCGCATAACGCGCCCGCATCTCGGCCAGCTTGTTGCGCCAAAATGCCTGCACATCAAAATCCGCAAAAAACTGTCGGTTAAATGCTTCAAATACCGCCGTATCACCCGCCAGAAAACGCGCCTCCAGCACTGCCGTTTCTGATGCTAAATCCTCGTGACAAAAAACCACACATTCGCTCACGGTGCGCACGCTGTGACTGGGAGCCAGCCCCATGTCCCACAAAGAACCGATCCAGCACTCTACTGCGGTATTGATTTTCAAGCGTTGCGTGTCACTGAGCACCGCATCGTCGATCAGCACCAGCAGGTCCACGTCCGAATTGGGCAGCAAATCACCACGGCCATAACCGCCCACCGCCACCACACAGACACAGTGGCGCAAATCACCCTTGACATGTTCATCAAAACAATTGTGCCACGCCCGTTGCACCGTCTGATCGGTGAGCGATGTCAAACCACGAATCAAACGCCGCACGCCTCGCGTTGGCGAACTGTCACGGTATTGTTCAATCAACTGCTGACGCGCTAATGAATATGCAGAGGTCGTTTTCAAGCCCAACTCCTAAGGATGCTGCCGCTCATATGGATCGCATGGATCGTGCGGTATTACTCGGCTGAGGATTTTTTCTGAAAAAATTCAGACCACAGTACCAAAACCACACCGATAAAAATCGCCGAATCGGCCAGATTAAACGCTGGCCAATGCATCTGCTGCCAGTGAAAATCAAGAAAATCCACCACCATGCCAAGGCGCAGGCGGTCAATCATATTGCCCAGCGCACCTCCTGCAATCATGGCAAAGCCCATGTTTTGTACGGCTTTATCACGATTTTGGTAAATCTGAGCAATGAAAAACACCGCCGCCAACACCGCCAAACCCGTGAAAAACCAACGTTGCCAGCCATCATGGTTGGCCAAAAAGCTAAACGCTGCGCCCGGATTGTAGGTCAGCCCCAAATTAAAAAATGAAGTCACCGGCTCAAACTCATGCAGCGCGTAACGCGCCTCCACCGCAAACTTACTGATCTGATCGATCACAATCACGAGCAGAATCACGGCCCAATAAGGCCATACGGATGATTTGGTTTTAGACAAAGAATTCACAAGCCACCTATTTTGAAATGAAAAAGCGCCCTTGCTCCTGCAAAAACGCAAGCATCTTATCACACAGCATAAGGGCAGGTATTTAACCCGCCCTTTGCCTTACAAGCTCTATTTTACGCGAACTGTCGTGTTTCGCCCGCACCAAAAAGGTTAGACACGCAACGCGCGCACAGCGTCGGATGCTCGGCATGACTACCCACATCCACAGTCACATGCCAGCAGCGTTCGCATTTTTGCCCTTGCGCCACCTCAACAGCGACATGAGCCTCACCCTGCGCGACTTCGGCAGCCGAGGTAATCAACACGAATTTCAAATCTTGCCCCAAACGTGTGAGCAGCGCCGCATCGGCTTCCGGCGCGCTGATGCGCACCTTCGCTTGCAATGCCGAGCCAATCAACTCGGCACCGCGCGCATCTTCCAAGGCCTTGTTCACATCATCGCGCAGCTGACGAATACGCGCCCAGTCCGTGAGCAATGCATCGGCATCTTTTGGCGTCGGAATCGTGTGGTACAACTCGGTGAAAATCGTTTCCTCATCCGACACACCCGCCAAAATCGGCCACGCTTCCTCCGCAGTAAAGCTCAAAATCGGCGCCATCACGCGCAGCAATGACTGCGTGATGTGCCACAGCG
>CAZCDD010000005.1:0-21107 GCA_964497405.1 uncultured Hydromonas sp.
TGGCGTCGGCGTTGTCTTTGGCCAAGCCACCGTTGATCAGCAGTTGTTCGCACAGTGCCATATTGACTGCGTGCAGACGCGGATTGATTTGCTCGCCGCGCAGGTAGCGCACGGCTTCGGCGACTTCGAGCGAGTTCCCCGCGCTGGAGGCGAGCACTTGATTCATATCGGTGAGCAGGGCGGTGGTTTGACAACCCGCATGATTGGCCACATCGACAATCGATTGCGCCAGCGCCACGGAGTCCTCGTAGGTCGGCATGAACGCACCATTACCGACTTTGACATCCATGACCAAGCTGTCCAAGCCTTCGGCGAGTTTTTTCGACAAAATAGACGCGGTGATCAGATCAATGGATTCAACCGTCGCGGTGATGTCGCGCGTGGCGTAAATGCGTTTGTCGCACGGCGCGAGATCGCTGGTTTGACCAATGATGGCCGCACCGGCGGTTTTCACAATGTGACGCAGTTTATCTGGCTCTGGGAAGGTGTCAAAGCCCGGAATCGCCGAGAGTTTATCGAGGGTACCGCCGGTATGACCCAAGCCACGCCCCGAAATCATCGGCACATACGCACCGCAGGCCGCGACCATGGGTGCGAGCATCAGCGAGACCACGTCGCCCACGCCACCGGTGGAGTGTTTGTCCACGATGGGGCCATTGAGCTGCAAATCTTTCCATTCCAGCACACGACCCGAATCGCGCATGGCGAGGGTGAGGGCGGTACGTTCTTCGATATTGAGTTTGTTGAAGAAAATCGCCATGCACATCGCGGCGATTTGCCCTTCGCTCACGCTGTTGTCGGTCACGCCGCTGACGTAGGCGCGGATGTCCTCGGTATTGAGTGTGCCGCCGTCGCGTTTTTTCTTGATGATTTCTTGTGTGAGCATGGTGTTCTCCTCAATAACTGCTGCTGTTTTCAGCCACATCAGCGTTGTTTAACGTTGCCAATAAATTGTTTAATAAGCCCGATGCGCCAAAGCGGAAGGTTGCTGGTGTGACCCAATCCGCCCCCATGATCTCCTGCGCCAAATCGAGGTAAACCATCGCGTCCTGCACCGTACGCACGCCACCGGCGGCCTTAAAGCCCAGCTCGCGGCGTCCGCTGGCGCGGATGGTTTCAATCATATAGCGTGCAGCCTCTGGCGTGGCATTTACTTTGACCTTGCCGGTCGAGGTTTTGAGAAAATCGCCGCCCGCCTCAATCACCAGCTCGCTGACCGAGCGAATCGCGCGCTCGCTCACCAGTTCGCCCGACTCGATGATGACTTTGAGCAGGACATCGCGCGCATGACAGACCTCGGCGCAGGCAGCGACCAGATCGCGCCCGACCACCCTATCGCCGTCCAAATACGCGCGATATGGGAACACCACGTCCACCTCGTGCGCACCGGCGGCTACGGCAGACTCGGTTTCGCGCATTGCCACAGCCACGTCCGCACCCCCCTGCGGGAAATTGGTCACCGTCGCAATGCGCACTGGCGAATCCGCACCCAGAGCCTCATGCGCTACGCCAATGAAGCGCGGATAGACGCACACCGCAGCGGTGTGTCCAAAAGGTGTCACGGCGTTGGCACACAGTTGCTGAATTTTCGCCTCGGTATCGTTGTCCTCTAAGCTGGTTAAATCCATCAGCGATAAGGCGCGTTGTGCATAGGTTTTTAGATCCATCCGTACTCTCCAATCATTGTCATGTCGTGTTTGCTTCATGTGTAATGCACTTGCTCCTGAGCATCCCGTATTTTTGCGAGATAAAAAACGCCGGTTGCTAATTGTGGTTGTTATTTTAGCAAGTCCGGCGTCGGTTTTTTCTCCATGTTCGGTGTGCTGTTTCTCAGGGTGTTTATCGCCCAGCGATGCAAAGAGAAATTATTTTTATGTGATGTATTTTATGTAAAAATTTAAACATTTTCAATCAATTTTGATGGATAAATAACAATTTGATGGTTTTTACTGAATTTATTTTGAAAAATAGATTTAGTTTGCATTGCGTGTGTAATTTTGATAACATTTTCGTGAAGCGTGGTTGTTTTTTCGCCCCCTTTTCCCCCTTATACATCGAGTCATCTCATGCAACTCACCCGCCGCGAGGAACGCCTCGCTAAAATTGCACACCTGCTCAAACGCAGCGGAAAAATCCACTTAAAAGAAGCTGCGGCACAACTGGATGTCTCAGAAATGACCTTACGCCGCGACATCAATGCCGAACCGTGCGATATCGCGCTGCTCGGCGGCTATCTGGTGGGCAATCAAAGCAACAATGGCGTCGGACACTATTTTGTCTCCGATCAGAAAAATAAACTGGTGGCGGAAAAACAGACTATCGGTACGCTCGGTGCTCGTCTGATCGAGCCGGAGGATACGGTATTTTTCGACTGCGGCACGACTTTGCCGTACCTGATCGACGCGATCAGCGATGATGTGGCATTTACCGCGATTTGCTATTCGCTCAACACCTTTTTGGCGCTGCAAGACAAACCCAAATGCCGCGTGATCCTGTGTGGCGGTGAATTCAAAGGCGACAATTATATTTTCAGCAGCATCGGTCCGCGCAATGAACTGGACGACCTGCGCCCGAATAAGGCCTTTATTTCTGCCGCCGGTATTGATCTTAAATTCGGCGTGACCTGCTTTTATCTGGAAGAATTGCCATTGAAACAACGCGCGCTGGCCAGTTCGCAGCAGCGTATTTTGATCGCCGATCACAGCAAATTCGGACAGACACGCGCCGCCTACATCGGCGCACTGTCACAATTTGACACACTCATTACCGACCAGATGCCCGAAGCAGCATTTGTCGACTACTTTCAGGCCAATCGCATTGCATTGATCACCCAGGATAAAAAATAATTTATTGATTTAAAAGAACTTTTCTCTTTAAAAAACTTTACGCAATATTCACGATTGCGTCATGATTTTCACACAATATCGCCACGATAATTCTTTAGTATGGTTGTCAACAAATGATGCGCATGCACATTATTGAATGGCGCTGACGGCGTTTTAGCACTCTCGATGAAAGAGTGCTAAAATACCCTCAGACAAACCGATGCTTGGTGGTAATTTGAAACGAAGCATCGTCGAGTTGGTGGGATACATCAACACGAATGGAGAACAGACACACATGACCACATACGCAATGAGCCCTTATTCAGCCCAATACAACCAGCTGCTGGCAGTGCCGAGCATGGGGGATTTGGACGCATACACACGCGCGGTGAACGCGGTGCCTATGCTCACGCCTGAACAAGAGTACGAGTTTGCGATGTCTTACCGCGCAAACCCGAACAATCTGCAGGCCGCACACGCACTGGTCGTCTCGCACCTGCGCATGGTTGTCTCGATTTCGCGCAACTACATGGGCTACGGTCTGCCGCAAGGCGATTTGATCCAAGAAGGCTCGATCGGTCTGATGAAAGCGGTCAAACGCTTTGATCCGACCCGCGGTGTGCGCTTGGTATCGTTCGCGATTCACTGGATCAAAGCGGAAATCCACGAATACATCATCAAAAACTGGCGCATGGTGAAAATCGCCACGACCAAGGCACAACGCAAATTGTTCTTCAACTTGCGTAGCCTGAAAACGGGCGAGCACATGACGCAGGAAGAGGTGCACAACGTCGCTAAAGTGCTGCACGTCAAACCCGAAGAAGTGATCGAAATGGATCAGCGTCTGACTGGTCGCGACATTGCGATTGACGGCGGGATGAACGACGACGAAGATGCGGTGGCAATGGCGCCCATTGCCTACCTCGCGGACGAGAGTCAGGAGCCAACGCAGGTTTTGGCGCGTGCTGAGAGTGATCGCTTACAATCGTCCGGTTTGAGTGCGGCGCTGGATGTGCTGGACGCGCGTTCACGCGACATCATTGAGGCGCGCTGGTTGGCCGATGACGAAGGCAAAGGGCAAACCTTGCACGATTTGGCCGATAAATACCAAGTCTCGGCCGAACGCATTCGCCAGATCGAAGCGGCGGCGATGAAAAAAATGCGCGCGCATTTGACCGCATAAAGTATCTAAATCATCTAAAAATCAACGATAATACGGCGTGGGCGCAAACCCGCGCCGTTTTTAATTTCGAGGAACAACATGAATAACCCGTGGAGCAAAACCGCTCAAGATACCGTCGAGCAATGGATGAGCAATTCGCCGCTGCGCGATTTGAGCCAAAACGCCAAAACCTTCCTGATCGGCGCATTGCAAAAAATGGATGTGGTCACGCGCGAAGAATACGATGTGCAGGTGGCGCTGCTGGCGCGCACGCGTGAGAAACTCGAAGCATTGGAACAGCAAGTGTCCGAATTGGAACGCAGCTTGAGCCAAAAATAATTTCACCCTTGCGGGCAAAAACAAAAGAGGCGCTATCGGCCTCTTTTTGCATATGGGGTCTGGGTTCAATGACACATGTCGGTGTCATTTTCATCGAGCATGGTGTGCAGCAACGCATCATCGATATCTTGATTGTCCGCCCACAGCACGGTCAGTACCAGCGCCTTGAAATGCTCGACATTGCTCGGCACGGTCGGCAGCATCATACAGCGCTCAATGATGCGCTCGCGCTGCTCGCCGCTGATGGAGCCGCTGTGCACCATGCTGCTCAAAAAGTTCAAATTATCATCGCCCAAATGCACGCGTTCGGCGGCATGATAAATGCGGTGGCTGTGCGCGTGCGTCGGATGAACCACTTCCAAACCCAGTGGCTGGCGCAGCAGCTCCACCCACGCAATCGCAGCGCGCACTTCATTTTCCTCAAAGCCTTCGTACGCCAGACGACGCGCGAGCGTCACCGCATCAGGGCATTGCGTGATGCCTGCGTAGTTTTCGAGCAAATAGAAGAAGATATCGGCCACGTTGAAAATCCTTTAAACCATAAACACTTTGGGCTGAAGAGGTTGCACCAAAGGCGCATAGAAGGGGCTATTTTACCCGAAATCGCGCATCCCCGCCGGACAAACGGATGAGCGGTCAATCCAGCCGCGCATAGACATGGCCGGCGCGCTTTTCCACGCGCCCTTGCAGCTCCAAGCCCATTAACTCAGAGAGCAATACCCCGACATCCAGCCCCGTGCGCGCAGCCAGCGTATCAATGTCGCATGGGTCATGCCCCAACGCATCTAAAATCGTCTGCTCGGTGTTGCTGGTTGGTGGGGTTTGGGCTGATGGGGCTTGGCTGGGTTTCGCTGCCAGCGGTGCGAGCGCGTGCAGCTCATCCAAGATATCCTGCGCGCATTCGACCAGTTTCGCACCCTGTTTGATCAGCGCATGACAACCTTTGGACAGGGGTGAGTGGATTGAACCCGGAATGGCGAACACCTCTCGGTTTTGTTCCAATGCTTGTCGCGCGGTAATCAGCGAACCGGATTGCAGCGCCGCCTCGACCACCAAAACGCCCTGCGACAGGCCAGAAATAATGCGATTGCGTCGCGGGAAATGCGTTGGTTGCGCTTTCGCGCCGAGCGGAAATTCGCTCAAAATCAGCCCGTGCTCGGCGATTTCGTAGGTCAATGCCTGATTGCGCGCCGGATAAATGATGTCGCAGCCCGTACCAATCACCGCGATGGTGGAGCCCGCCACGCTCGGCGCAGCACGATAGGCTTTGAGCGCGCCTTGATGTGCTGCCGTGTCAATGCCCAGCGCGAGGCCGGAAATGATGTGACAGCCGCCCTGCGCCAGCTCTTCGGCGAACCATTCGGTGTTTTTGAGGCCTTGCGTGGTGGCGTTGCGACTGCCGACGATGGCCAATGCACGCGCCTCGCCGAGCAGCTCGATGCGTCCTTTGGCGTACAGCATTGCCGGTGGATCGGCTGTGGTCAGCAAGGCTTGTGGATAATCCGCACAGGCCAACGTCAGAATGTGGTTGTTCGGCTGCGCGTACCACGCCAGCGTGCGTTCGATGTGCTGCTGCAATGCTTCGTCCGGCTCGCTCAGTAAATTGAGCGCCACACGCTCGGACACCACGCGTATCAGTGTGTTGTAACTTTGCGCGAAAATGTGTTCGGGCAGGCCGAAATGCGTCAGCAGCAAACGCGCCGTCACGTCGCCCACGCCCTCGGTCGCGAGCAAACGCAGCCACGCGGCAATTTCGCTTTCGCTCAGAGATGACGCGGACGTAGCGCTCATGGGGTATTGGCCTCAGCGGCGGATGGCAGGCGTTGGAGATATGCGCCGCGCAGGGCTTCGCGCTCGGCGTTTTGGATTTGCACGATGCTGTATTGCGGCAATACTTGCAGAATACGGATTTGTGCACGCACACGGCTCACGGATGTTGCGCCGTCCACCAGCGCCCAGCGCTGCTCTGGCCGCACGCCATGCGCGGCGCCCTGATCCATGATGGCGATGCTGTTGTGCGCGCCGATCAGTCGCGTCGTGGCGGTATTCATCAATCCCAGCAGACGCGCTTTGGACTGAGTTGGTTCGGCGCTTGAGGCGACCGATTGCGGGGCTTCGATGTGTACGCAGCGACGCGGCAGGACGCTGTCACCGAGGTGCACCTCTTCGCTCGCTTGCTCGATGCGCAGCGGGGCGATGAATTCACCAACGGTATCGTTGCTCGCGCGGTTGCCATTGCTGGGCTCTACCAGCATCCGCTCGTCCCAACGGGCTTTGGCGATTAGGCGCACAAAGCGTCCGAGCGTTTGACCGCTCATATCGAGAATCGGCTCCCCTGCCCGCACCACCAAATACGTCTCACCCTGCGCCCAGCGCGACGCGTCAGGCGCTGTGGAGTGCCAGCGAACCAGCACGCTGTCGTTTTTTGCCCCCAAAAAACGCTCCGTGTCAGCCGGCGTAGGCGATAGGGTGTGTGCACCGGTGTCCGATGACGCGCTCGGCTCAAACCACCACTGCCCGTAGGTATGATCGTCTTTGCCACCATGAAGTTGTACGCGGGTCGGTTGCAATTGAAACAACTCATGGCAGCTCAAAGCTTCGGTAGTATCGGTCTGCGCGCATGCATTCGTACTCAGCCAAACAGATGAAAACAGTAAAAGTGGCACGCTTGCGCGCCGACCTGCGGCAATCAAATGGGCTGTGGTAAAATGCTCGGATAAATTCATGGTGTGCGGCTGGAATCAAGGAGGTTCATAGCAATACGACGCGCATCGTATGCTGGATGCACTATTTTACAAGAGATGGTAAAAAATTATGGCGGTATTGTCCATTCTAAAATTCCCTGACCCGCGTTTGCACAAAATTGCACAACCGGTGGATACCTTTGATGCGGCGCTGCAAAGCACCGTCGCTGACATGTTCGAGACCATGTACGAAGCCAAAGGCGTGGGCTTGGCCGCGACGCAGGTGGACATCCACCGCCGCATTGTCGTTGTTGATACCTCGGAGGAGCGCAATCAACCGCTGGTATTCATCAATCCCGAAATCATTGCGCAAAGCGCCGAGCAAAAAGAATGGGAAGAAGGCTGCCTGTCCGTGCCCGAAATTTACGAAACCGTCACCCGCCCCGACCGCGTGCGCGTGCGTGCGCAGGATGCGAAGGGAGCGTTTTTTGAAATCGACTGCGACGAGCTGCTCGCGGTGTGCATTCAGCACGAAATCGACCATTTGAACGGCAAAGTATTCGTGCAATATCTCTCGAATCTGAAACTGAACCGCATCAAAAGTAAAATCAAAAAGCAGCAACGCGACGCTTAAGGACGCATACATGAACGTCATTTTTGCCGGCACACCGGCCTTCGCCGCGCAAGCGCTCTCTGCCATCATCGACGCGGGATTTAACGTCCCGCTGGTATTGACCCAACCCGATCGGCCGAGTGGGCGCGGCATGAAACTCACCCCCAGTGCGGTCAAGCAAGTCGCGCTGCAACACAACATCGCTGTGGCGCAGCCCATCTCGCTGCGCCTGAACGGCAAATACCCTGAGGATGCGCAAGCGGCACGGGAGCAAATCATCGCGGCGCAAGTCGATGTCATGGTGGTCGCCGCTTATGGCCTGATTTTGCCGCAGGACGTGCTGGATTTGCCGAAACACGGTTGCGTGAATATTCACGCCTCGCTGCTTCCGCGCTGGCGCGGCGCCGCACCGATTCACCGCGCGATTGAGGCAGGCGACGCCGAGACGGGTATCACCCTGATGCAGATGGATGTGGATTTGGATACCGGAGACATGTTGTCTGTTGAACGCATTGCCATCACCGACGAGCACAGCACCGCCACGCTGCATGACGAATTGGCTGAAATGGGCGCACGCATGGTGGTGCAATATTTGCAGCAGCTACGCGATGGCAACGCCCCCAGCGCCACACCGCAGCCCGCCGAAGGCATCAGCTACGCCGAGAAAATCGAAAAGGCCGAAGCGAAAGTCGACTGGACACAGTCCGCAGAGACGCTTGCGCGCAAAATCCGCGCGCTTGATCCCGCACCGGGTTGTGTGTGTGAATACGCCGGACAATCGTTGAAAATTTGGGCGGCGCACGCAGAGTCCGCAGCGATTGATCCGCAAGCCGCTGGAACGGTTTTACACATGGACAAAAACGGCGTTCGTGTGGCTTGTGGTGGCGGTTCGGTGCTGTGCATCAGCCAGATGCAAAAAGCCGGTGGCAAACGCGGCGCGGCTCATCAGGTCGCCGATGCATTGGGCTTGAAGGCGGGCGTGGTATTGTCCTAAAAACACATTGATGGAAAAAGCAAAAAGCGAGGCGTTACCCTCGCTTTTTTGTTGGTGCTGCTTTGCTTATGGGCGCTTGGCCGCAAACGCTCGGCACGCATCACCGTACATTTGAAAAATCTTGATCCACAGCGGATTTTCATGGGTTTTCCACTCAGGATGCCATTGCAAACTCAAGGTGAAATGCGGCATATCCGAGCAGTACATGGCTTCCACCAGTCCATCCGGCGCATGCGCCAGTGGCGTTAAGCCGCTACCGAGATTTTTAATGCCCTGCCCGTGCAACGAGTTCACCATGAACTCCGTTTGCCCGAGGCCTTTGGCCAACCATGTGTCCGGCACCAGCGTGACCGGATGATGCGGGCCATACATTTCATCCAAAGGGATGTCGCTGCCCTTTTCGCGATGATCTATTTTGCCTTCGGTTTCGTGTACTTTTTGGTACAAATTACCGCCGCGAGAGATATTCAATTCCTGATGTCCGCGACAAATTCCCAGAAACGGTAAGCCGCGTTCCATCGCCTTCGGAATCAACGCGGCATTGACGCGGTCGCGCTGCGGATCCTGAGGCAAATCCGGTGTATCCCAAGTTTCACCATACAGAGACGGATCAATATTGGTGGAAGCGCCCGACAAATACACCCCATCGGCCATATCCAAATAGCGATCCAAATCATCCGCACCATAGCAAGTCGGTACCAACAACGGCACGCATTCGGCAAAACGAACAATCGGATCAACGTATTTTTGTCCCAATACCTGATACTTTAAACCGGCAATATCACGATCACCCATGGTGATTAAGACCACGGGTTTGCGCTTGGCTGGTGTCTCTGTGTGCTTGGAAATACTCATGGGTCACCTATTGGAATTTGCGATGGACATACTGTAGCCGAAACGTAAATGGGCTTGATAGCGCCACTTGGCATAGCCCAAAGCATACACTCAAAGCGCGACACGAGGGACAAACCACTTTGTTTTCATGGGATTAGCGGGGTGAAGCTGGCGCAAAGTCAACGGTTGCGCGCGTGAGTTGTGGATAAAATGTGGCTTTATGCCAACCAAATGACGGGGTTTTGTGGAGCATCTGTGCCAAAAACATTCATAAACCATTTATTTTTTAAGGTTTTGGGCTTACAATGAGCATGTTTTAGATTGCCTGTTTTGGCCTTCAGCACGATACCTTTGTGGGCGTGTATTTGGCGTATGCAGGAATGTAACACCGTGTTTCTCAAGTGGATTTAACCACACAAACACCCGTATAGGTAATGGATACATAGGACTTCGATATGACTCAATCGCAAAACCCGCACACACCTGCCAACGAGCAAGAACAACTCTCTGAAACCAGTGCAAACGTAATTACCTTGGCCGCATTGGTGATCGTATCTGCTGTTGTTGGTCTGTTGTATTTCTTGGCTCAAGTGGTCAGTTCAAACACCGCATCAGCCAGCTCATCGGCACAAACCGAAGAACAAATCGTAGAGCGTTTGCGTCCAGTAGCAGGCTTTGAAATGGGCGCTACATCCAAAGGTCCGAAAACCGGTGAAGAGGTATTCAATAGCTTGTGTACCGCCTGTCACGCCGCTGGCGTAGCGGGTGCACCGAAAATGGGTGATGCGGGCGCATGGGGTCCACGTATTGCTCAAGGCGAAGCCACTTTGTTTAAACACGCGCTTGAAGGTTTCACAGGTAAAACAGGTACCATGCCTGCCAAAGGTGGTAATCCAGCGCTGAGTGATTTGGAAATCCAACGTGCTGTGGTATTCATGGCGAACAAGAGTGGTGGTTCGTTGGCCGAGCCTGCGGCTCCTGCTGCGGATGCCGCTGCTCCAGCCGCTGCGGGTGCCGCACCAGCTGCTGCAGCTCCCGCTGCAGCGCCTGCGAAAAAATAAATGACTCGTTGTGCGCCAATTTGGTGCAAATTTACAACGCAATGCCGAGATTTATGCAATCTCGGCATTTTTATATCCTCGTGGATAATAAGGTCATTGAAACCGCTATCAAATCGTTATATACTGCAAAAAGGCATATGCCTCCCCCGTTTTTCCTCCCTAAACGGGGTGATCGTCCAATAGACGATACTTCTTACCCCGAGCTTGCCTCGGGGTTTTTTTGCGTTTGAATCCAACGCTCCTGTCAATCTGAAACAAAGACAATTTGACAACTATCGAATTGTTATCTACAATCGCCTGCGTTCTTTCGCCATCGAGGGTGTTGATGGTCGATGCCTAACGAATTCCTCCTGACCCCGCCGCTTGAGTGACACATGGAAAATGACTTAAAAATGCTCACGCGCCAAATGAAGGCTCTGTCCAACGAGCATCGATTGGCCTTGTTTCTCAAAATCTTATCGCATGAGCAGGCGCATGGTCGTAAAGACGGCTGCCTAATCAGCGAGATGGTGTGCGAATGGAAAATTTGCGCCCCGACCATCTCGCATCATGTGCGTCATTTACAATTGGCGGGTTTAATTGACGTGGAAAAAAACGGTAAATACATCATAGCGCGCACCAATTTAGATGCATTCATGCTCACCATGCGCTTGTTTCGCATCCGACCGATTGATGAGCCGATGGCTGATTTATATGACACGCTCATACCGCGAGATTCTCTTGCGCCTCCTGCACTGAATACCCCTTAACCTCATCAGAGACATCGTGCCTTTATGAACTCATTGACCCAAACATTACGCCTATCGAGCATTGCGTTGTCACTGACCGCATTATCTGCCTGTGCTGTGGTCACAGGCAAACACGAACCCATGGCGCCAATCAGCAACGACGAACTGAATTTGCCAGAGACCTCGGGATCAAGCTTGGCACAATGGCCACACGAAGGCTGGTGGCGTGCGTACAACGACCCGAGTTTAAACCGTTTGGTAGAGCAGGCGTTGGCGGACGGCCCAAGTTTAAAAGTATTGGCGCAGCGAGCCAAAACCGCTCAAAGCAACGCCGATGCGGTGCGCAAGGCGCATTACCCTGCGGGGCAAATCAAAGCCACATGGACGGGGCAAAAATTCGTCAACGGTGAGTTGGATGCGTACGCGCAATCCTTGCAAGGACTCTTGTTGCAAAACCCCAGCATTGACCCGAAAAACCTGCCCGATCAAGGCATCAAACAAACCGACATCAGTGCCGGCTTCTCATGGGATTTAGATCTGTGGGGTAAAAACCGCGCCGCGTACAACGCCGCTCTCGGTCAAAGTCGTGCGCAGGCACTCGAATACGAAGCCGCACGTCAAGGCGTGATCACACAGATTGTGGGGCTGCATGCGAACATCGCCGCGCTGCAAAGCCGTCAAGCCATTCTGCGACAAATGATCGCACTGCACAGCACGCTCAAGCAGCGTTGGCTCGAACGCGAACAAGCCGGTTTGCAGTCGGTGCAGCGCAGTGTGGAAACCGACATCGCCATAGCTCAGATGGAGCAACTCTCCGCCGGATTGAACGCTCAACACGAAGTACTACGCGCGCAATTGGCCGCATTGGTGGGGCTCACACCGGCGCAATTGCCTGCGATTCGCGCCACGGACAACTGGAGCACGCTGCGCTTGCCGAGCGTGGTTTCCAGCAATATTCTGGGCTCGCGCCCTGATATCGCCGCTGCACGCGAGTACATTGAAGCGGCGAGCGAGCAAGTCAAATCGGTGCGTGCTGAGTTCTACCCCGACATCAATCTGAGCGTATTTGCCGGATTGCAAATCATCGGTTTGAGCGATATTCTGCGTTTTCAGGGTAACAATTTTGGCGTGAAACCAGCAATCACCTTGCCGTTGTTCAGCAGCGTACAGCTCAATGCCAAACTGCGCATTCAGCAAGCGCAATTGGATACCGCCATCGCTCAGTACAACAAAACCGTGCTCGAAGGCATTTCTGACGCAGCTCAGCAGCTGGCGCAACAGCGCCAAACCCAAGCGCAAGTCAGCCAGCAGGCACGCATCGTTAAAAACCAGCAAAAGCTCGCCGATCTGGCACGCCAGCGCTACCACGTCGGCATGAGTCCGCAGATGGAAGCGCTCGCTTTGCAAGCGGCCGCATACAGCGCACAGGACGCACTGTACGCCAGCTATGCCGCGCGACGTTTGCAAGAAGCGCGCTTGGCCTACAGCTTAGGCATCGGCTTTTCCGACGTCGTTCATGCAAATAACGCACCATAAATCACCATAAACGCCACCCATACCGAGGAAGATTATGACTCAAAATGAATCCACCCCAAGCATTCCCGTGGGCGCAGCGGATGCGCAAGATGCGCAAAATCAGCGCAAACGCAAAACCGGCCTGACCATCGCAATTGCCCTATTTCTGATCGTCGGTCTGGCGTGGGCGACGTACTGGTTCCTGTATGCGCGCTATCATGAAACCACCGAAAACGCCTACGTTTCCGGTAATATGGTGATGGTCAATGCGCAAACCGTCGGCACGGTCGAGGCGATCATGGCCGATGAAAACCAAGAGATCAAAGCCGGACAGGTTTTGGTCAAACTCAATCCGACCGATGCGCAGGTCGCACTGAGCCAAGCGCAAGCGCAGCTCGCGCAAGCCACGCGCCAGATTCAAAATGCCTTTAACAGCGCGGGCGTGGCCCATGCGCAGCTCAGCCAAGCCGCCAGCGCGGTGAAAACGGCGCAGGACGCGGTCAATCGCCGTGCGAAACTGGTCGGCACGGGTGCAGTGAGTAAAGAAGAATACGATCAAGCGCGCAATGCCCTGACACAAGCGCAAGCGGCGTATAAAACCGCGACCGAACAAAGCAAAACCGCCAGCGCGCAAATCGCCGGAACCACGTCAAGCAATCATCCGGCCATCGAAGCCGCCAAAGCCGCCTTTCGCAGTGCCTACATCAATCACAAACGTCTGGCGGTGCTGGCGCCGATTGACGGAGTGGTGGCCAAGCGCAGCGTGCAAGTCGGGCAGCAAATTGCCCCAGGCGTGCCGCTGATGACCATCGTTGCTGCCAGTCAGGTGTGGGTCGAAGCCAATTACAAAGAAACCCAGTTGGCGAATCTACGTGTCGGTCAGCCGGTTGAGCTCACGGCGGATGTCTATGGCAGCAGCGTTAAATTCAAAGGCACGGTGCAGGGCATCGGCATTGGCACCGGTTCTTCGTTTTCCGTACTGCCCGCGCAAAATGCGACGGGTAACTGGATCAAAATTGTGCAGCGCGTACCGGTGCGTGTGAATCTCGATCCCGAGCAATTGAAACAACATCCCTTGCGCGTCGGTATGTCCATGCATGTGAATATCAATACGCAAGAGCGCAACGGCGCAGTGTTGGGTGCGGTCACGGGCACGCAGGCGCCTGCCAATCTCCAAACCAACGTGTACGCGCAGGATGAAATGGAGGCCAATCAATTGGCCGAGCAAATCATCCAGCAAAATTTGCGTTAATCGCAGCGTGCACCATTTTTGAGGTTGAGTATGAGTTCAAACCATGCAGCGCCAGCGGAGCACAGCACTGTGCTGACGCAACCGAGCCACGATACGGCGCACGACCAGCAGGCGGCACCCACGCATGCGGGCGAAGGTTTGCCTCCGTTGCACGGCGGCCCGCTGGTGTTTTTGACCTTGGCGACGGCGTTGTCCACCTTTATGGAAGTGTTGGACACCACCATTGCCAACGTGGCTGTGCCAACCATTGCGGGCTCGATGGGGGTATCGGCGCGTGAGGGCACATCGATCATTAGTTCGTACTCACTTGCAGCTGCGATTGCGGTGCCGTTGACCGGTTGGCTGGCGCGACGCTTTGGTGAAGTGCGTCTGATGATTATTTCGGTACTGCTGTTTACCCTGTTTTCGGTATTGTGCGGTCTCGCGCCGAACTACAATACGTTGGTATTTTTCCGACTGATGCAGGGCTTGGTTTCGGGTCCGATGGTGCCGCTCGGACAGTCAATTATGATGAACAGCTACCCGCCGGAGAAGCGTGGCGTGGCGATGGCATTTTGGGCGATGACGGTGGTGATCGCGCCGGTCGTGGGGCCGGTGCTCGGCGGCTACATCACCGAGGAATATTCGTGGAGCTGGATTTTTTATATCAATCTACCGATAGGTCTGTTTTGTGCATACAGCATTGCCACTTTGCTCAAAGGGCGTGAGTCAAAAATCACCAAACAGCCGATTGACGTGGTCGGCCTGACTTTGCTGGTGATCGGCGTCGGCTGCCTGCAATACATGCTGGAGCACGCCAATGATCTGGGTTGGTTTGAGTCGCATGAGGTCATCACGCTGACGATTTTCGCTGTGGTGGGATTGGTGTTGCTGACTATTTGGGAGTGGTACGAGCGCAATGCGGTGGTGGATTTACACCTGCTGCGCAGTCGCAATTTCACCATAGGCGTGGGTTTGCAGACCATCGGTTTTACCATCTTCTTTGGCAATATGGTGGTCGTGCCGTTGTGGTTACAGACCGTGATGGGCTATGATTCGTTTCACTCCGGTTTGGCGGTCGCGCCGGTGGCGGTGTTCTCCGTGCTGTTCTCGCCAGTGATTGGCATGAATATGCACAAGGTGGATTTGCGCTATTTGGTCATCACGGGGTTTGCTTTATTTGCTTTTGGCAGCTGGTATTCGAGTTTGCTCACGCCGGATGCAACCATGAGTCAAATCATGGTCGGGCGGTTTTTGTTTGGTCTTGGCATTCCATTTTTCTTCATTCCACTCGGTGCGCTGATTATGGAAGGTCTGCATGGTGAGGAGCTGACCCACGCGGCGGGGCTGTCGAATTTTTTGCGCACGCTCGGCGGTGCGATTGGTACGGCGGTATTTGTGACGCTGTGGACACGGCGCACGATTTTCCACCATGCGCGCCTGACCGAAAGCGCCGTGCCGGGAACGCAGGCGTATGATGCGTTGATGGTGCAGCTCGGCCATGCAGGTATGAGCAGCACACAGCGTTACACCCTGCTGGACGGTCTGATCAGTCAACAGGCAGCCACGCAATCGACGCTGGATATTTTGTATTTGACCGGTGTATTATTCTTGGTGATGATCGTGTTTGTGTTTTTTGCCAAACCGGTCAAGGGCGCGAGCGCCACCGGCGGACATTAGAACAACATAAAGGGAAGATAGCATGACCATGGATAAAACACCGGCGCATATTGTGCGTTTTGAGAAATTACGTGAACGCGGACGCGTCTTGTACATCGCTACCACCGCGGTTTCGGTCGCCTTGGTGATCGGCGCGATTCAGTGGTTCAATGGACGGTTTTCTTGGGAAAGCGTTTCGCTCTACGCGCTGGCGGGCGCGGCCATTGCGCTGGTGGATTGGATGGTTTTGGCCAAACGTCATCACGACTATCACAACAGCACCAAGCGCTAAGCGGTACGCCGTACCCGCATTCAGCATGCTAAAACCCGAGTAAAGCCGTTATAATAACGGCTTTACAGTTTGATACAGACGAGAACACCATGACACTTCGCTGCGGTATCGTTGGCCTGCCCAACGTTGGTAAATCCACCTTATTTAACGCCTTGACCAAGGCCGGCATCGCCGCCGAAAACTATCCGTTCTGCACCATCGAGCCCAACGTCGGTGTGGTTGAAGTCCCTGATGCGCGCATGAATGCGCTGGCCGAAATCGTCAAGCCACAACGCATGCAGTACGCCACGGTTGAGTTCGTCGACATCGCAGGCCTGGTCGCTGGCGCCTCCAAAGGAGAAGGGCTGGGCAACCAATTCCTCGCCAATATTCGTGAAACCGACGCGATTGCCCACGTCGTGCGCTGCTTTGAAGACGACAACGTTGTGCATGTTGCCGGTAAAATCGACCCGATCTCCGACATCGAGGTCATCAACACCGAATTGGCACTGGCCGATCTGGGTACGGCAGAAAAAGCCCTGCTGCGCCAGCAAAAAACCGCCCGCGCCGGTGACAAAGACGCCGCAAAACTCGTGAGCGTGCTCGAAAAAATCATCCCAACGCTGAACGAAGCGAAAGCCATCCGCAGCCTCAATCTGGATGAAGAAGAACTCGCTTTGCTCAAACCCTACTGCTTCATCACCGCGAAACCAACGATGTACGTCGCCAACGTACTCGAACACGGATTCGAGAACAACCCGCATCTGGACGCGGTCAAAGCCTACGCCGAAAAAGAACACGCACCGGTCGTCGCCGTCTGCGCTGCGATTGAAGCCGAAATCGCCGGTCTGGACGACGAAGAAAAAGACATCTTCCTCGAAGACATGGGCATGCACGAACCCGGCCTGAACCGCGTGATTCGCGCGGGCTACACCCTGCTCGGCCTGCAAACCTACTTCACCGCCGGCGTAAAAGAGGTGCGTGCGTGGACCATACACATTGGCGACACCGCACCGCAAGCCGCAGGCGTGATTCACACCGACTTTGAACGTGGCTTCATCCGCGCGCAAACCATCGCCTTTGATGACTTTATTCAGTACAAAGGCGAAGCCGGCGCGAAAGAAGCGGGCAAGATGCGCGCCGAGGGTAAAGACTATGTGGTCAAAGATGGCGACGTTTTGAACTTTTTGTTCAACGTCTGATCTGCATGACATGTGGGGTGAAGGCTAGTGCTTATCGTGTCATCCCTCAGTCAGAGTCATGAAACACAAAAGGCGGGTATTCCCGCCTTTTGATGCGAATGGTCTCATCGCTTCAGGCTGCATCAGCCAGCGCGCCGTGACTCAATCCACTACTAAAAATACGCAACAACAATATCAATCATCAGGGACAGTCTATGAATTTTTTAATCTCCGCCGTTTTATGCAGTGTCATCGTCTCGGTGTTTCTAAAAGTCGCGCGGCGCAATCGCATCGACATCGCGCAGGCCATCGCTACGAATTACGTCATGGCGACCGCATTGACGTGGTGGGTTCTTAAGCCTAATGTGAGCGCGATCAATACCGCGGATCCTAAAGCGCTGGCTTTGTTTGGTGCGCTCGGCTTATTGCTGCCGACGGTATTCATCATCATGTCGCAGGCGGTGGAGCGTGCGGGCATTGTGAAATCGGACGCAGCGCAGCGTTTGTCCTTGTTTATCCCGATTGTCTGGGCGCTGGCATTTTTTGGCGAGACGCTGACGCCCGCGCGTGGTTTGGGCGTTGTTTTGGCGTTTGCGGCGTTGGCTTGCCTGTTGTATAAAGGCTCTGGTGGCGCACGCGCGGGTGGCTCGTTCGCGCAGGTGGCCTTGCCGCTGCTCGGCGTGTGGCTCGGCTACGGCGTGATTGATATTCTGTTCAAGCAGGTGGCGAAAAGCGGTAGCGCATTCGCGGGTAATTTGTTCGTTGCTTTTGTGCTCGCAGGCCTGTTGATTTTTGTGTATTTGTTTGTCAAACGCACCGCGTGGTCGGGTAAAAGTCTGCTCGCCGGTCTGCTGCTGGGCGCGCTCAACTTTGGCAATATTTTGTTTTATGTGCGTGCGCATCAGGTATTTAAAAACGATCCGACGCTGGTTTTTGCGGGGATGAACGTGGGGGTCATCACGTTGGGGACTGTGGTCGGCGCGTTGTTGTTCCGTGAAAAAATCTCGCGTGTGAATGCGCTGGGCATCGTGCTGGCGATTGCCTCGATTTTTTGTCTGTTCTATTTGAGCAAAATCTTTCCTCAGTTGGCTTAAAATAGGGGCAAAAGCACGGGTAAAGGATTTTGAATGAAAGAGACTGAATTGGTCCACTGGCTGGATCATATTTCGCGTGAGCCGCAAGGCGCGATTACCATCGTACAAACCATCCGCAATGCGATTATGTCGGCGAGCATTCTGGCTTCGGTCGCCCTGATTGCGCTCATGGGGGCGCTGGCTACGGCGCATAGCAAAGCGGACTGGGCGATTTTGGCGACGATATTGTTATTGGTTTTGAGCGCGACCTGCTCGGCGATTTCGATTGGCTTGCTGGCGCGTTTGAGCTTTCAGACACAGTTTAAGGATGTGTCCTTGGACTTAACTGCACAACGCATCCGCCACGCGCTTTCCTTGATCTGGAGCGCGGTGGCGTCGTTTATTTTGGCGTTGGCCGTAGCGGCTTTGGAACTGTGGTTGTAAGCCTTACGCCTTGGTTTGCGTATCGCCGTTCCACGGTGCGATTTTGAACAACATCAACATCCCCGGAATAGCCAACACCATACATAAATAGAAGAACGATTCCCAGCCCATGCGTTCAACCAGCCAGCCGGTTGAGGCATTGATAAACGAGCGCGGCACGGCGGTCAAACTGGTGAACAAAGCCAATTGCAGCGCGGTATAGGATGGGTTGGTGGTGCGCGCGATGAATGAGACGAATGCCATCGTGCCCAAACTCATGGCGAAGGTCTCGGAGGCGATCACCAAAGCCAGCAGCATGCGCTCGCGCCCGCCGATGGTTTCAAACGGTCCGTAATGCGCCAACACCACGAAAGCTAAAATCGCTAAAGTTTGCGCAAAGCCAAACACCCACAGTGCCTTATTGATCCCCAGACGCAACATCCAAATCCCCGCGAAAATCCCACCGGCAATGCTGGAGGCCAAACCGATCCCTTTATTGATCGTGCCCAGATCGGTTTTGCTAAAACCCATTTTCAGTACAAAGGTCGATTGCAGCGCGGTCGCCATGCTGTCGCCGAGTTTGTACAGCAGCATAAACGCCAAAATGAACAAGGCGTATTTCCAACCCTGACGCGTGAAAAACTCAACGAATGGCTCGACCACCGAGCTGACTAAGGTTTTCGGCGCGGCTTTCGAGGCAGCCGGTTCCTTCACAAACAGCGACATCAGCAGCCCCGGCACCATGAACAGCGCGGTGATGAAAAACACCATCTGCCAAGGCACATGATCGGCCAAAATCAAGGACAAGGCGCCGGGGATAAAACCGGCGATTTTGTACGCGTTCACATGAATGCTATTGCCCAGCCCCAATTCTTTATCCGACAAAATCTCACGGCGAAATGCATCGACCGCGATGTCCTGAGTCGCAGACAAAAAAGCCACAGCGATGGACAGCAGTACCACCCATTTTAATTGCGCCTGCGGGTTCAGCATGCCATACAGCGCCATACCGGCCAGCAAACCGATTTGCGAAACCAGCATCCAGCTGCGCCGACGACCCAAAAACGGAATCAAGCTATAACGATCCAGCAGCGGCGCCCACAAAAATTTAAACACATACGGCATCTGCGTCAGTGAAAATGCCGCGATGGTTTTGACCGTCAAGCCATACGACAGCAGCCACGCGGGTAAAAGCTGAATGATGAAAAACAATGGCAAGCCGGATGAAAAACCCGTGAAAATGCAGGTCAGCATCTGTTTGGTGAAAATCAGGCGATACCACGGCTGATTGGCCCAATCGATGTCTTGGGCGGGGGCTGCCGCGTGGCTGGCTTTTGGATCGGTATTCAAGGGCGTCTCACTTATTTAAAATCATTTAGACTGAAACCATACTGCATCACAATGGGTGCATGGTCGGAAAATTTTTGCTCGGTATAAACAGACGTGCTGTGCATGGTTTCAGCCAGCGCATGGCTGGCGAGCTGGTAATCAATGCGCCAACCGACGTTATTCTCATACGCGCGGCCGCGATTGCTCCACCACGTATATTGCGCGGTTTCGGGATGCAGTCGGCGATAGGTATCGCACAGCGTGCACGCATCCAAAAACTGCGTCAACCACGCGCGCTCTTCGGGTAAAAAGCCGGAGTTTTTGATATTGCCCTTCCAGTTTTTCAGGTCAATCTCATGGTGCGCGATATTCACATCGCTGCCAATGATGATTTCACGCCCCTGCTCGCGCAGCGCCTGAATATGCGGTAAAAACAGCGCCAAAAAGCGGTATTTGGCTTCCTGACGCTCCGGCGCAGACGAGCCGGATGGGAAATAAACCGAAATCACCGACAGCTTGCCAAAACGCGCTTCGACATAGCGACCTTCGCGGTCAAATTCGCCGCCGCCATCAAAGCCGATGATGACCTCGTCCGGTTCGTGGCGGGTATAGAGTCCGACGCCGCTGTAGCCCTTTTTCTCAGCGTACTGAAAATAGCCGCGCATTCCGTCAAATTCGGCGAAAGCGGATTCGACCACGTCGGCCTGAGCTTTGAGTTCTTGCACGCAAACAATGTCGGCGGATTGTTGGCTCGCCCAGTCAAAAAAACCTTTGGTATTGGCGGAACGAATGCCATTTAAGTTGGCGGAAATGATTTTTGTCATACTTTTGTGTTGTTAATTGTGTACGCTTTGGTTAATTTTTGAATTGATTTTGGGCTTTGATTGTAACCGAATTTATAGCAGATCAGGCTCTTAGAACCGGTGCATTTGGTATAAAAACGTTAAATTCAAGCATAAAATGCCGCAAAACCCTTGGTTATGGTGCACAATGACGTTGGTAAGGCAAAATAACCGACATTGTGTAATTAGTCTATTTAAATCAATTATTTGGCAATTTTTGCGTTTTTTGCCCCAAACGTTCGTCTTTATATATAATAACGCCCATTGTAAAAGAGAAAACGATTACATATTGTGAAAGGATAGTGAATGAATCTCAAATCCAGTTTGCAGGAAAATGTTTCTG
>CAZCDD010000006.1:0-20676 GCA_964497405.1 uncultured Hydromonas sp.
CAAGCCATGCGCTGGTTGCTGGACGATGCCGAGCGCGGTATCAGCAAACAGCGTTATAAAGGTCTGGGTGAGATGAATCCGGAACAGCTGTGGGAAACCACGATGGATGCTTCGGTGCGCCGCTTACTGCAAGTGAAAATCGAAGACGCCATTGATGCCGACGAGATTTTCTCGACCTTGATGGGGGATGATGTCGAACCGCGCCGCGCGTTTATTGAAAACAATGCGGTGTATGTGAACAACATCGATATTTAAGTCATTCAAAACGCTGTAAAAAAAGCCTTTGCATCAAATGTGGAAAGGCTTTTTTATATGACCCTGTTCACGGCACAATCGATAAAAACAATCCTCGCGCCCAATGCCAAAAGGATTCGGGTATCCACAGCAGCGCCACCGTCATCAGCACAAAGCGCAAAAATTTCCCCAACGTCATCCAGAACAATACCGGCTTCCAGCGCAGCTCCAACCAGCCGGACATCGCGCACAGCGCGTCGCCGATCAGCGGTACCCATGAGAGCAGCAGCACGGGTGCGCCGATGCGTTGTAGCCAGCGCAGATGTACCGAGGGTTTTTCTTTGGCGAGTAGCTCGCGCGCGCCGTAACCCATGAAATAGGTGACCATGCCGCCCAAAGTATTGCCCGCGGTCGCGACGATGATGGCCAGCCAAAAATACTCGGGATTGAGTTTGACAAAGCCAAACAGTACCGGCTCAGTTGCCATCGGTAGCAGTGTCGCTGAGATAAACGATACTACGAAAATCGCGGGCAGACCGACTGAGGAGAGTGAAAAAAATTGCAGCAGGTGATTGAGCCATTCGGCCATACAGCGATCCTTTAATCCAAAATTCACAGCATAGAGGCATCAGCCACAGAAGGTACCAGAGGTGCAGGGGTGATGACGTGAGCGTAAGTCATCGTCATGGCTTCGTGGCGTCCAGTGTACATTTGATGCGGCATTATAGGGATAAAAGCGGGAAAAAATGCGCACATTGAGCGGCAGTGCGCCAAATGCGGCGGGGATGTGGTATTGTTGAACTTTGTGAGCAATCATGGGGCTTTGTGCCGATGATTGCTGTCATGGCTGTTTTAACCGTTTGCCCATTCCATTGTCCTATGCCGTACACCAATTATCTGAAAAAAACCCTCGCTGCTCGCGTTTATGAAATCACCGACGAAACCGCATTGGACTATGCGCCGCAGATTTCTCGCCGTATTCACAACCATGTGTACCTCAAACGTGAGGACACGCACGCCGTGTTTTCGTACAAAATTCGCGGCGCGTACAACAAAATGGCGCAACTCACGCCCGCACAACTCAAGCAGGGTGTGATTACCGCTTCGGCGGGCAACCATGCGCAGGGCGTGGCGTACTCGGCGGCCAAACTCAAATGCAAAGCCGTGATTGTCGTGCCGGAAACCACACCGGCGATTAAGGTGGATGCGATCAAACGCTTTGGTGGTGAATACGCCGAGGTGGTGTTGCATGGTGGCTCGTACAGCGATGCGTATGAGCACGCGGTGCGCTTGGAAAAAGAGCGCAAGCTCGCCTTCGTTCATCCGTTTGATGACCCCGATGTGATTGCGGGTCAGGGTACGATTGGCATGGAAATCATGCGTCAGTATGATTCGTCCCAAGGCGCGTTGGATGCCGTCTTTGTATCCATCGGTGGCGGCGGTGCGATCACGGGGATTGCGTCCTACATCAAAAGCATCCGTCCAGACATCAAAATCATCGGCGTGCAGACCTTTGACTCGGACGCGATGAAACGCTCGATTGACGAAGGCAAACGCGTCACGCTCAAAGAGGTTGGGATTTTCGCCGATGGCACGGCGGTCAAACAAGTGGGTAAGGAAACCTTCCGTTTGGCCAAAGATTTGGTCGATGAAATCATTTTGGTCGATACCGACGCAATTTGCGCAGCGATCAAGGATGTGTTTCAAGACACGCGCTCGATTCTCGAACCGTCCGGCGCGCTGGCGCTGGCGGGATTGAAGGCCTATGTTGAGAAATACAAGCTGAAAAATAAAAATCTGATTGCGGTCGCATCGGGTGCGAACACCAATTTTGATCGTCTGCGCTTTGTCGCGGATCGAGTGGAAATCGGTCAGTCGCGCGAGGCATTGTTTGCCGTGACCATCCCCGAGGAGCGTGGTTCATTTTTACGCTTGTGCGAGCTGGTGGGGCAAGAGCGCAGTGTGACCGAATTCAACTACCGCATGAACGAGAGCAAAGCGGCGCACATCATGGTCGGCATTGCGATCAATAATGCGCAGGAATCGGCCAAAATCGTGGACAAATTCAGCAAAAAAGGTTTTAAAACCGTGGATTTGACCCACAATGAATTGGCCAAACAGCATGTGCGCAATATGATTGGCGGCGCAAGCGCGGCGATCAGCGATGAGCTGATTTATCGCTTTGAATTTCCTGAGCGTCCGGGTGTGCTGATGCACTTTTTGAGCGAGGTCTCGCCCAATTGGAATATTTCGTTGTTCCAGTACCGCAATATGGGCGGTGATTTCGGTCGTATTTTGGTTGGGATTCAGGTGCCAGCGAAAGAGCGCGCGAAATTTAAGAAGTTTGTCACGACGCTCGGGTATCGTTGCTGGGACGAAACCGATAACCCTGTCTATCAATTATTTCTTAAAGCATAAGTGCTTTTGATAGAATGCCCGATTTGAAATGAATAGATACGATACACAGGCTATGTTAAAAATACAGGTCATTCCGGTTACGCCGTTTGCGCAAAACTGCTCCATCATCATGTGTACGCAGACCAACGCGGCGGCGGTGGTGGATCCGGGCGGCGATATCGAGCGCATCATGCAAGCGGTGCGGCAGATGGGCGCCAATGTCGAGCAGATTTTGCTCACGCACGGCCACCTCGATCATGCCACTGGCGCACCCGCATTGGCGGCCACGCTGCAATCGGCAACGGGGCAAACCATACCGATCGTCGGGCCGCATGTGGCCGATCAGTATTGGCTCGATGATTTGCCGGCGCGGGCGCAGGCCTATGGTTTTGGCGAGGCGAGTGCGTTCACGCCGACGCGCTATTTGCAGGGCGGCGATACGGTGCAGGTCGGTGCGCAGCGTTTGCAGGTATTGCATTGTCCGGGGCACACGCCGGGGCATGTGGTGTTTTACCACGAAGGCATGCGCGTGGCTTGGGTCGGCGATGTGTTGTTCAAAGGTTCGATTGGCCGCACCGATTTTCCGGGGGGCAATCACGCCGATTTGCTTAACGCGATCAACACACAACTGTTGCCTTTGGGCGACGACATACAGTTCATTTCCGGTCATGGACCCATCTCCACCTTCGGTGATGAACGACGACACAATCCGTTTTTACAATAAGAGCCGATGACTCGCGCAGTTGTTGGCCCCACAGCAGGAAGGCAAACACATGAGCGAAGTCAACCGCAGCAATTTATATCAGGAAACCCATGCACGGCCGTATTTGAGTTTGCCCGTGCCGTGTGCGGTCGGACATATTTTGTATTGGAAAGGCGATCAGCCGTCCAATGCACTGCTGGACGTGGCGCGAAACCTCGCCTATCGTCAGGGCGTGAATCCGGGTGACAAACACCACACCTTTTTCGAATACACTTGCCAAAACTATCATATTCGCTTTGAGCAGCACACCGAGTTTGATACCTTGACCATTGCGCAGTCAATTTCAGCGGAAGCCGAGCTGTTCGGTGAGAATCCGCTGTCCATCATCGATGAATTGGTGATGCAGCAATTGGAGCCGCATCTGTTGGTGAAAACCCGCGTGCATCTGATGCTCAAGCCCACGGACATGGCCGCAGCGGAGGTGTCATCGGCGAACCATCCGAGCCACTACGTCGGCGCACAGTTCAGCGACATCAATGGTGCGGCTGCGATCTACGGCTCGTGGATTATGGGACGGCGCGCCGAGGCCTACTCGGATTTCAAACTCGATGCGCAGGGCTATTCACGCTTTTTGGTGATCAGCCATGCCTTGCATCCCGACGATGCCGGACGGCTGGTGACGCGCCTGCTGGAGATGGAAAACTACCGCATCACCGCGCTGATTCCGCTGAATGTAGCGCGCTCGGTGAGTAAAACCTTAGCTAAAGCCGATGCGCAACTGGTGCAGATATTGGATGACATTGCCGATTCAGACTCGGCGCAAAAGCAGCATGATTTGCTCAATGAATTATTGGCGATTGCGCAGACGGTCGAGAGCCACCGCAATCAGCTTTCGTCGCGCTTTTCTGCCAGCCAAGCCTACTACGAGCTGGTGAAATTTTCTTATGAAAAGCTCAATGAGGAAAAACTCGGTGGCCTGCAACGCCTGCAAACCTTCGTTGAGCGGCGCTTGGGGCCGGCGATTCGCACCTTTGGCGCGTTGCGTAACCGTTTAGAAGACATCTCCCAGCGCGTTGATCGCATCGCCGAGCTGCTGCGCACGGAAATCAACGTGCACATGCAGCTACAAAACAGCGAAATGCTCGCGGGCATGAACCACAGCGCGAAAATGCAGCTCAAAATGCAGAAAACCGTCGAAGGCATCTCCATCGTCGCGCTGACCTACTACGCCATCGGCGTGATCGGCTATCTGCTGGCGATTTTCCTGCATGGGGACGACAAATACACCGTCATGGGGCTGCTGGTACTGCCGGTGGCGGCACTGATCTGGTATTTGCAGAAAAAAATCCTACACCGCATCAATGCGTCCACGCATTTGGATGAATAACGCGGTTTTGCGCGGCCTACGCCGATGCCGCAAAGGTCGGCCAGTGCTCGCTGAGGCGCTGGCCATCGTACACCGCCAGTCCGCCAAATTGCAGCATCAACATTTCACTCTGTATCGGGCGGAAAAACACATAATCCCCTGCCGAATAAGCGAATTCCGGCGCGGCGGTCATCACCTTCTGATTGGTCGATGTGCCGTATAGCTCGCTGGGCTGCACCCCTTCGGGCGAAACCACCTGCGCGCGCCATTCGCCGCCGTGGATGATGACGCTTTTCGCTTGATTGACATCCCACCAGCGCGAGATTCGTGAGACGGTTTGCGCGCCGTAGGGCAGGGAAAAATCACGGACTTTCAAAATCGGGGTGGCGATGTACAACGCCGCTTGCAGTTCGCTCAATAATTCGCTGTCAAAATCCGACGGCTTGACCACCGCCGAGCCGATGGACAATTCATTGACATCGGGGTTGTCGATGTGCAGGCGATAGGTCGGCGAACCGGCGGTATTCAGGGTCAACTGCTCCGGCGCGAGGCGGCTGGCCGGATGACGCAGGGCGAATTCGCGAAACGCGCGGTACAGGGCTTGGGCGTGCGCTTGCGCCTTGGCGCGATTGTGCAGGATGTTCGGTACTTTGACCACATGCGGATCGTAGCCCATCAAGCCGGAAAACTGCGCCAGTGGCTCGTTGGAAATCATATCGAGCATCGTATTGAGCGTGGCTGTATCGGGCACGCCGCCACGATGCAGGCCGACGTCGATTTCGATGTTCAGGCGCAGGGCGTGCGATTGAGCGCGGGCGAATTCCAAATAAGCCTTGAGCGTCTCCGGCGTATCCACCAGCCATTGAATCTGTCGTGCGGGATCGAACTCGGTGGCGCGCGTTTGACTCAAGCGTTGGAAAAAGGAAGGCAGCTCAATCGGATCGAGCGGTTTGCCCAAGAGCAAATCCGCCTGTGGCATGGATTGCGCGAGGGTGAGCAGCATTGGGTAGTTGAATACCATCTGCCGCTGCGTGCCCCACGCTTGCGCGGTGCGTTGCAGTAGGTTCAGGCAAGGCAAGGATTTGGTCACGATGCGCAGATGTTTGTGGGTTCCGACCTGAGCGGCCACGGTGCGCAGATTGTGTTCGCAACGGGTTTGATCGAGAATCAGCGTCGGGCTGCCGATGCCCGCAGTGCGCAAGGCCTGTGAGAGCTGGCTAAAGTAGGGCGAGTGATGGGTGTTGCCCGCGCGCGGTTTGAGTGCATAGGCCGCGCCCACACCCGCACCGAGCGCCAGCGCACCGCCTAAGAATTGTCGTCGTGACAGCATTTGGATGACCTCGTCGGTTAGGGCTTACGCCAGATTAAAAATTCGGCGGGTGTAGTCGTTGAGAAACTTGCCGCGCGGGTCGATCTGCGCACGGATTTTCAGAAAATCATGCCAGCGTGGGTACAGGCGTTCAAAATCGGCAAAGCCCAAATCATTGAATTTGCCCCAATGTGGCCGACCGCCAAAGAATTTGTAAATCGGGCCAATCTCGCTCAGTAGGTAATCGTACGGCTCATTGTACGCCGCGTGTACCGCGATGGAGTGGGTATCGCGTTCGTAAAAAGGCGAGAGCCACGCTTGATCGCCTTGCCCCTTGATGACGCGGAACTCGATCGGGTAAAAGGTTTGCGGCAGGCTGTCCATTTTGGCGCACACCTGCGCGAAACATTCGAAGCCTTTTTCGCGCGGGATGTGGTATTCGGACTCGTTGAACTTCGATGGGCGCGGTTGTGCGAGCAAGCGCCACGCTTGGTCTTTGGCTTCCTCCAGCACCTCGCCGTCGTTGATGAGAAAGCGCGCGAAAAACGGGCGCAAAAACGCGGGGACTTTGTCGCGCAGTTGCTTCAAATCCTGCAAACCGCTGTCGTCCTCGGATTTTTTGCGTGGCTGCAATGCGCCTTCATACGCGTCATGCGCAATCACCACACAGAATTTCGTGTGCGGCAGGTAATACAGCTCGAAAAACGCATGCTTTTTGAACAAATCCGGCCCGTCGCGCAACACATCTGCTAATTTCATCACCCAAACCTTGCGGTGCAGATTGAGCGGTTTGCGGTTTTGCAAGGTGACTTCGGTAATCGCTCCCAAGCTGCCGATGGATACCTGTGCGGCGCGAAAAACCTCGGGGTTCTGCTGTGGGCTGCATACCAAGATTTCACCTTCGGCGGTCATGAGTTTGAGCTCGGTGATGTAGTGGTGCAGGGCGTAAAACTCCGCGCCGGTGCCGTGCGTCGCGGTGCTGATGGCGCCGGCCAGACTTTGGTACACCACATCGGGTAGATTGATGAGGGCTTGTCCGACCACGTCTAAATCGCGGTTCACTTGCGACAGGCGTGTGCCGCCGAGGATGGTGGCGGTGAGCCGCTCAGGATCGTGCGCCATGACACCGGCCAGCGGGTCGAGCGAAACGATGGTTTGATCGGTGCAGACCAGAGGCATGAAGGAATGCCCCGCGCCGACAAAGCGCACATTCTGCGCCGAACGGATGATCTGTGCCAATTCGGCCTCGCTCGTTGGGGTGAGCATGGCGTGCGGGTGACAGGCTTGCGCCTCTGACCAGTTGCTCCATGTGGCTTGTCCCAATGCGGCTGCGTTGCGCGTACGCTCGCCCATAGTGATGCTCGGTGCGACGGCGTTACCACAGCCGCTCAGACCGGCGGTTCCCGCCAGTAATGCACCCGCTCCGACGGTTTGCGCGCTGGTTTTCAGAAAGGTTCGGCGATCCATGCGGTCTCCTTGTTCGGCGGGGTAGGATTAGGGCGTTTGATGCGCCATGAATTGAATCAGGGCTTTGAGCTCGGCATCGCTGCAATCGGCACATTGTCCCATCGGCGGCATGGCGTTAAAGCCGGTTTTGGCGTGTTCGAGCAAGCCATCCCAACCGCGCTCCTTGAGCCGTTTGTCCCAATCGGCGCGATCGTGCGTGAGTGGGGCCTTGGCATCGGGAGTGGCATGGCACATGAAGCACGAGCGGCTGTACTTGGCCGCCAGTTTGACGTCTTTGGGGCGCAGCGCTTCGATGGCGCGCTGCTGCTCGATGCTCATCTGCGGTGCGGTATTGGATGCGGCGCTTTGCTCACTGCGTGATGAACACGCGCCAATGAGCAAAGCAATTGCGATGATGCCTAATCGCCAGTTCATGGTTTTGTCTCCTTGTGTGCTCGCCTCGGTTCGCGGAGTGAAAAGTGCGAACGTGCGTTTTGTGTTGGCGTTATCATACAACAGCTATTGGCTTGGGGAAATGGCAAACGTGCTGGATGTTCAATATCGCACTGGGTGGCTCCTGTTTTTATCAAAACATGCAATCATTCGCGATAAAACATGGCACAATTCGCCTGCAAAAACCCTCGCAACGTATTTGAAACGGCGAGGGTTGACCTATTTATATTGAATAACCCATTTCAAAACGGGGGACAGCACATGAAGTTTGATTTTCCGATCATCATCGTGGATCAAGATTTCCGCGTAGATAATATTTCTGGTTCCGGTATGCGCGCTTTGGCCGATGCGATTGAAGCGCAAGGTGGTAGTGTGGTGGCGGTCACGCAGGCGCGTGATTTCCTCGGTTTGGCACAGCAATCGGCACGCGCATCGGCGTTCATCGTCTCGGTGGATGAGCCGGAAAATGGTGAAATCGAGTTGGATGAGGCCAAGGCGCAGACCATCGAGGATTTGCGCGCGATGGTGCAGTCGATTCGTGCGCGTAATCTCGATATTCCTATTTTCCTGTACGGTCGCACGCACACCTCGCGTGATTTGCCGACCGATGTGTTGCGCGAGATGCACGGCTTCATGAATATGTTTGAGGATACCAATGAGTTCATGGCGCGGCGCGTGATTCGCGAAGCACAATTGTACGTCGATGGGCTGTTTACCCCGTTTTTCAAAGCCTTGGTCAACTACGCGCAAAACTCCTCGTATTCATGGCATACACCGGGACACTCGGGTGGCGTGGCGTATTTGAAAAGCCCCGTGGGTCAGCTGTTTCATCAATTTTATGGTGAAAATATGCTGCGCGCGGACGTGTGTAACTCGGTGGAAGAATTGGGTCAACCGCTCACGCACACTGGGCCGCTGTTTGACTCGGAGCAAAACGCCGCCCGCATTTTCAAGGCCGATCACTGCTTTTTCGTCACCAACGGCACATCCACCTCGAATAAAGTCGTCTGGCATGCCAACGTCGCCCCGGGCGATATCGTGGTGGTCGATCGCAATTGCCACAAATCGAATTTGCACGCCATCATCATGACCGGTGCGATTCCCGTGTTTCTCTCGCCGACGCGCAACTACCACGGTATCATCGGCCCGATTCCGAAGTCTGAGTTCTCGATGGAAACCATACAGCGCAAAATTGACGCCCATCCCTTGATCGAGGATAAAAGCCGTAAGCCTAAAATTTTTACGCTGACGCAGTGCACCTACGACGGCATTATGTACAACGCGCATGCCATCAAAGGCATGCTCGATGGCAAAATCGATACCCTGCATTTTGACGAAGCATGGCAGCCACACGCGTATTTTCATCCGTTTTACAAAAACTACTACGCGATTGACGGTGACTACGGACGCACGCAAGAATCATTGGTATTCTCCACGCAGTCCACACACAAATTGCTTGCCAGCCTGTCACAAGCCTCACAAATTTTGGCGCAGGATGCGAAAAATCGTCCGCTGGATCGCTACCGATTCAACGAATCGTATTTGATGCACGCCTCCACCAGCCCGCAGTACTCGATCATTGCCTCATGCGACATCGCTGCCGCGATGATGGATGAGCCGGGTGGTACAGCCTTGACACACGAATCCTTGATCGAAGCGATGGATTTTCGCCACGCCATGCGCAAGTCCGAGGCCGAGTATGCCGCGCAGCAAACCTGGTGGTACAGCGTTTGGGGGCCGGATTATCTGCCGAAAAACGGCATCGGCACCGCCGAACAATGGCAAGTCAAAGGTGGTGACGACTGGCATGGCTTTGGCGATATCGAGCCCGACATGAATATGCTCGATCCGATCAAAACCACGGTGATGATGCCGGGTTTGAACATGGACAGCAGCTTTGATGAGACCGGCATTCCGGCGGCGATCGTCACCAAGTATTTGGCGGACTACGGCATTATCATTGATAAGGTCGGCTTGTACTCGTTCTTCGTGATTTTCAATATCGGCATTACCAAAGGGCGTTGGAGCAGCTTATTGATTGAGTTGCAGCAATTTAAAGATATTTACGACGAAAATAAACCGATTTGGCGTATTTTCCCTGAGTTTGGCAAGCAATATCCGCAATACGAAACCATGGGTGTGCGTGATTTGTGCCAAGCGATTCACGAAACCTATAAAAAGCACAACATTGCCAAAACCATCCACGACATGTACATCGGCCCGATCACACCGGCGATGACACCGGCGGATGCATGGGGACGTGTGGCACACCGTCAGGTCAAGCGTGTGAATGTACGCGATTTGACCACCGAGCACGTCACCGGCGTGCTGCTCACGCCGTATCCACCGGGCATCCCGTTGCTGATTCCGGGCGAGTATTTCACGCAAGAAGTCATCAATTACCTGAACTTCGCGCGCGATTTCAACGCGCAGTTCCCAGGCTTTGAGCAGTCCGCACATGGTTTGATTAAATTGATGGTGGATGGTCGTGAAGAATACTTCATCGACTGTGTGGAGGTGTAATTAGCGCCTCCAGTCACGATTTTGCGCAGAGTCTGATACCGAGCGCGTGCATTGAAGAACCAGCCACAGCCCTGCTTTGAATGAGGACAATGGCTGGTTTTTTTATCGCATAGCCGAGGGATGAAAGTGACGTGCCGGCGAGGCGGATTCTTGTGAGTTAGGCAAAAATACGCGATTTTAGAAAAATAAATTGATTTTTAGCGTCATTACTCTACAATACGTACAGCTTTTGACGCACAAAAAGCAGACACAGAACGATTTTCTACTTATTTCAGGAGACCCAACATGAAGCTTCGCTCAAGCCTTTTATGGATCGCTTTGGCTTTTCCCGCACTATCCGCGCAGGCCGCCGCGCTGTCGCGCACCGATCAAAACGTCGATTACCTGTTTGAATCAGGCAATAATGCCAATGTCGGCGTAGCCGTAGTTTCGCCCAGCGTGAAGGGAACCGATCTGGCCGAGGGCTCCGATACGGGCAATGTGGCGCAAGACTTCAATCCCGTCAGTGCCTCGGTGAAATACCAGCTCAATGACCGTGTGGCTCTGGCGGTGGGTTACGATCAGCCTTTTGGCATCGATGTGAAATACAAAGACACGTCGTACCAGATGTCGCCGACCAGTGGTATGGAGGCGCATGCCAAAGTACATGCCTTAACGACTTTGGTCGGTTATAAAACCGCAGATAATCTGTGGCTGTACGGTGGTCCAGCGTATTACAGCATCAAAGGCTCGGTGGCTTTGCCAAGCGCCTCTACCGCTGGTTACGCCGTGAATTTACCGACAGACGGCGCGTGGGGCTATGTCGCCGGTGTTGCGTATGAAAAGCCGGACATTGCCTTGCGTGCGGCGCTGACCTATCGCTCTTCGGCGAAATATGCGAAATCCGTGACCGAAAGCTTTTCTGGCGCGGCGCTACCGGCTTCTGAGCTGAAATTCAAGCTGCCGCAATCCGTGAATTTGGATTTTTTAACTGGCATTATGCCGAAAACCCAGTTGATTACGGGGGTGCGCTGGGTTAACTGGAAACAATTCAAACTCGAACCGCAAACTTACAGCGCTTCCTTTGCTGCGCCTTTGGTTTCGTTCCCGAAAGACTCATGGGAGTTCAAGCTCGGTGTGGGACGTCAGTTGACCGACAAATTATCCGGCAGTGTGGTCTTGATCTATGACACGGGCAATGGTGCGCCGGTATCGCCTCTGGGGCCGCCAGACAAAGGCTATGGCATCAATGTCGGTGCGAAATATGCGATCAATAAAAATCTGGATATCAGCGGTGGTGTGCAGTACAACTGGTATAAAAATCAAACGGTTGCCGTTGAGGGCGGTGGTGCGGTTACGCCGGTAGCAAGCTTTAAAAAGATGAATGTGTTCGGTGCGGGTATTCAACTGGGCGTGCATTTTTAAGGGGTGCTGACACATACTGGTATTTATTTTTGGTTACAATGGCCACGCTTTGCACACAAAGCGTGGTTTTTTTATGCGGCAAGCCGCCTAACCTTCACAAAGGAGTTTGTATGAATAAGTTATTGGCTGAGTTTTTCGGCACTTTTTGGCTGGTGTTTGCCGGTTGTGGCAGCGCGGTATTGGCGGCGAATTTCCCTGATGCGGCGAATAATAGTTTGGGCATAGGTCTGCTCGGCGTATCGTTGGCATTTGGCCTAACGGTTTTGACCATGGCGTATGCGGTGGGGCATATCTCGGGTGGGCATTTCAATCCGGCGGTGACTTTGGGCTTGGTCGCAGGTGGGCGTTTTCCTGCCAAAGACGCGGCGGGCTATATCGCGGCTCAGGTGATCGGTGGTATTGTTGCCGGTGCGGTGTTGTACTTTATCGCTTCTGGTAAAGCAGGCTGGGTCGCGAATGGTTTTGCATCCAATGGCTACGGTGAATTGTCGCCGGGTAAATTCAGCTTGGGGGCGGCATTCGCGATGGAAGTGGTGATGACGGCGATTTTCCTGTTTGTGATTATGGGGGCAACCCACAAAGATGCGGCGGCGGGTTTTGCGCCGATCGCCATTGGCTTGTGCTTGACCTTGATTCATTTGGTATCCATTCCTGTGACCAATACCTCGGTCAATCCGGCGCGCTCCTTGGGCGTGGCTTTGTTCGCCAATACCGCCGCCTTGTCGCAAGTGTGGCTGTTCTGGGTAGCGCCGATCATCGGCGGTGTCTTGGGTGCGTTGGCATACAATGCGGTCAAATGCGAGAAGTGCGCCAAGTAAGCACATAGACTTTGAATCATCCAAACCGCTCGCAGCATCGAGCGGTTTTTTTATGGGCGCGGCTTGTTTTCCCTGCTCAAGGGGGCTATATTGTCATTCAGTGAACAAATGCTCTAATTAATTGATCGTTTGTTTGCTGAGATTGATAGACGCATCATCATCTTGTCATTTTAGAGAGTTAACATCCGTTCGGTTTGAAATGCGCTCTATTTAAAAGTTCTGCTTTTAAATTCAATTCAATAATAAATAAAGGAATGTACAATGAAACGACATTTGTCCCATATGATTCAACCGATGACTTTGGCGGTATTGATGGTAACAGGAGCGATGATGAATGTATCGCAGGCAAACTCCAACAGCATGTGCCCGACTTTGGACGGCAAAGCACCGATCGTGATCGCGCATCGTGGCGCGTCCGGCTATATGCCTGACCACACCTTGGCCGGTTATACCAAAGCGATTGAATTGGGTGCGGACTTTATCGAGCCGGACTTGGTTTCGACCAAAGACGGGGTGTTGATCGCGCGTCATGAGCCGAACTTGAAAGACACCACCGACATCGCCACACGCCCTGAGTTTGCCAAATACAAACGCACCATGAGCGTTGACGGTCATGACGAAGAAGGCTGGTTCGCTGCCGATTTGACCCTTGCGCAAATCAAAACCCTGCGTGCGAAACAACCGCGCGCTGATCGTTCAACGCAATACGACGGCCAATTTGAAATCCCGACCTTTGAAGAAATCCTCAAACTGCGCGCTGAAATGTCTAAAAAAGTGGGTCGCGAAATTGGCGTGTATCCAGAAACCAAGCATCCAGCATGGCATCACGATCTGGGCTTGGGTTTTGAGGACAAGTTGGTCAATATCCTGAAAAAATACGACCTGAATCGCACCAATGCACCGGTGTACATCCAATCATTCGAGCTGACCAACCTCAAAGCATTGAAAAAAATGACCGCCGTGCCTTTGGTTTATTTGCTCGACGCCGACGATGTGAATAAAGATGGCAGCATCGCCACGATTCGCCCGTATGACTTCGTGAAAAGCGGAGATACGCGCACCTACGCCGATATGCTCAAGCCAGAAAACCTCAAAGAAGTGGCTCAAACGGCCAACGGCATTGGCCCGTGGAAAGTATATATTGCCTCTTATCGCACCGACGCCGATGGTAAAAAATACCGTCTGCCCGCCAATGATCTGGTCAAACGAGCGCACGCGCTGGGCTTGAAAGTACATCCGTACACCTTCCGCAACGAAGCCAAGCATTTAACCGCAGACGATAACGGTAATCCGTACAACGAATACGCCACCTACTTTGCCACCGGCATTGATGGTCTGTTCAGCGATTACACCGATACCGCCGTGGCGGCACGCAATCAATTTTGCCAAGTGCCCGCTAAAAAATAAACCACGATGATCGCTCAAAACCGCAGGCTGTTGCCTGCGGTTTTTTTGATGCGACGATCAAGCGCTTTGCATACTGCGCATCGCGCGAACACAGGCCTCGCGTTGCTGCATGCGCTCAATATAATCACGGCACACAGCGCTTTCAGGCCATACCTGCATGCGGTAGCAAAATTGCAAAAATGCGCTCATGTATAAATCGGCCGCGCTGAAGCGCTCGCCAATCAGATACTCCTTGCCGCTCAATGTTTGCTCCACAGTGCGCACCACGCGCTCAAAATCACCGTAACCCAATGATTTGCTCGCCTCGGGCGGTGGCGTCAGTTGCCAGACTTTCTCCATCACCGCGGCCTCCATGGGGCCGACCATAAAGCAGAACCAGCGGTAGTATGCGCCGCGCTCGGCAGTACCGACTGCGGGTGCCAATTGCTTTTCGGGGAATAGATCCGCCAAAAACTGAATGATTGCGGCGGCCTCGGTGATTACCGTGTCGCCATAGCATAGGGTTGGGATTTTGCCCATGGGATTGAGGGCGAGGTATTCGGGCGACTGCAAACTGCCATCATAATCCATGATGACGGTGTCAAATGTTGCGCCGCATTCCTCCAGCATCCAGCGCACGGAGCGGCCACGGGATTGGGGGTTGGTGTAAAAAGTGAGTTGCGTCATGAATGTGCTCCTTTCGCAGTGGTCAAAGCAAGCGCAGTATAGCTGCAGCCACTGACAGATTCTGTCAGTAGTCATGCATCATCATGCAGGGGCTTAGATATCTTGCGTCGGGATACCGGTTTACGTGTGCCAGCGTGCCAACAGATCGGCGGTAGAGTCGGGTGTTTTTTCATCGCTGATGATGAGTTCGGCAATGCGGTCGGTGCGGAAATGACGAAACGCACCACGCAGCTCGCACCATGCCGCCACCACACGGATTTGGTCAAAATAGCCGACGGCGAACGGCCAAATCGTGCGCGCGCTGTACGCATCCTGCGCATCACAATAGCGGATGTGGCTTTTACGCCCGAGACGAATGGCGTGCCTCATCTGACTGATGATGGTCTGCTCGCGCTCATCGCATTCATGGCGTGAGCCAACCAACAGCGGTGATTGATTCAGCGTTGCGCGCAATTCGGCGGGTAAAACCGCTTCGATTTTGCCAAAAGCCTGTTTGGCTGCCGCCACCAGTTGCGCATCGCCATGTTTGGCGACCCAACGCACGCCGAGCAACAAAGCCTCGGTTTCTTGGGGCGAGAGCGTCAGCGGCGGTAGCAAAAAATCCTGTCGCAGCAGATAGCCCACGCCGCTTTCGCCGTCGATGCGCGCGCCTTGCGCCCGCAGCGCATCGATGTCACGATACACCGTACGCACACTCACCGCCAGCATGTCGGCCAACTGCTCGGCAGGGATGGCGAAACGCTGGCGACGCAGCAGTTGTAACAGCTTGAGCAAACGTTCGGAGCGGGGCATATCGGTCTCGGTGGTTATACAGCGGCATGATAGCAAAAACCGAACGCCCCGCGCTGATTATCCGACCTGCTCATTGGCGCTGGGGCGCTGATCGGTCAGTGCGTACCAATTGAGTCGGCGTGTGGCAAACATGACCAAGGAGACGACCACAAACAAGCCTACGCTGCCGAGCAATAAGGAGAGATCTTCTGATTGCAACAGGCCAAACAGCATCGCATACATCGTCGCTAATGCCAAGGCAAAGCCCAATCCGCGTTTGACGCTGTGTAAAATATGACTGACATAAAAACCGATTTGGCTCACACAGGCGCCAGCCGCCAGCAGGTAGGCTTTGTTAAAGCCGATGTGTTCGGACAATGACAACAGCAAGGCAAAAAACACGGTCAAGGCGATGCCCACGAGGGCGTATTGCAGCGGGTGTACGCGCAACTGACGCAGCACCTCAAACATGAAAAAGGCCAAGAAGGTCAAACCGATGAACAGCATGGAGTATTTCGCGGTGCGTTCATTCAATTGGTAATGATCGACCGGTTGAATCAATTGCGCATCCAGTCGGTATAAGTTTTCCAGAGCAACGCTTTGGCCGCGAGATTCCAACTCCACCACTTCGGCATTGAGATTGTTGGCAAACCAGTTGCTTTCCCAAGTGGCTTTGAATCCTTCGGGGGTGACGTTGCGCGTTTGGGTCACAGTATTGCCCGCGAATTTCGGGTGCGCCCAGTTGCTGCTGAGCGTCACTTGCGTATTCGCACCCAAAGGCACATAGCTGATGCGAGAACTGCCGTTTAAGTTCAATTTCAGCGAAAAATCCAGCGCGCCGGATTTGCCCCAGTCCCAATGCGTCAGATCGGCGTGCATGCCGCTGGGGAAGGCGGCCAACTGAGAGCCCGCACTGAAACTGAGCGGCAGTCCCGCCAAGGTCATCGGCTCGCTTTTGCCCAAACCGCGCGCATCGCTGACCGCGACCGCGATAAACGGTGTGCCCAGCGTGACGCCTGCGCTCGCGCGTAAGGCATCGAGCTCGGCGCGGGGAAAACGCCCTGAAAATTGAGTCACGCTTTGAAACGATTGAAAGGTATAAATCGCGCGTTTCAAGGACGATACCTGCGCTTTGCCATCTATAGTGAGTTGCTCGGGCAGCACCAGCAGACGCTTTTCGCTGACAGTTTTGCCTTGCTGTTGTTTGTAAGGAATGACCAAAATCGGTGCGGCAATGGTCTGCTCGCCCGAGGTACTGTCGGTCAGCTCTTTGGCTACTTGGGATTGATAAAATTCTCGGTCACGGATTAAATCACGCACCATATCCACGGGGATCATAAAACACAGCATCATGAATAATAAGCTCAATACCTTGACCCACAGCGGATTGAACCGAGTTCGTAAATTAAAATTGCTCATCATTGGCTCCTTGAGTAATCCGACACCGCGCCGGAGATGTCTGCAGAATACTCGGCGTCTGTGTGTGGGCAATGAAGCGAATGTGTGCTGTGGATGCGCTGTGGGTGAAGTCGTTCGATGGCTGCACCCACGCGGGAGAAGGAAGGCTAATTATTTAGGCAGGATGAGGCGTACCAGCACGCCACCCTCGGGATGATTGTTGATTTCGATATCACCGCCGTGTTTGCGCAACACTTCGCGCACGAAGCTCAAGCCCAAACCGGTGCTTTTGTGCGTGTGCGGACGGGGCAGTGAATAGAATCGGTCAAATACTTTGTCGAGCGCATAGGGCGGAATGCCCACGCCATGATCGCGCACGATCAGGTGATGGGCGCGCAGGCTGGATTCGTCATAGAGCTCAATGCTCGCGCCGTTGGGCGAGAAGTCCAAGGCATTTTCCAGCACATTGACCAGCGCTTGAGTCAACAGCAGCTTGTCGGCGCGCACCTGCGGGTGATGATTCAGTTGTAGATTCAGTCGGATGTCGCGTTGGGTCAAGGTCGCCTGTATGCTTTGGCTGGCGCTTTCAATCACCTCGTCCAATGGCACCATCTGTCTGTCAAACGTTGGTGCACGTTCTATGCTCGCCAGTTGTAACAAGCGATCCACCAGCAGTTGCAAGCGCGTGGTTTGCTGAAAGATATGATCGGTAAAGCGTTCGCGTACCGTTTCGGGAGGGCGCTCTTGCAGCAGCTCGACCGCGCTTTTAATCGCGGTTAAAGGACTTTTGAACTCATGCGTCAGGCTGTGGATGTACTGCTCGACATAGTTTTTGCCTTCGAGTTGCTGGCGCATCTGCTCAACGGCACTGCCCAACTGGCTTAACTCCGCGCTGCGAAAATGCGGCAATTGAGCGTTATGACCGTGCGCGACTTGGGTGGCGTAGCGTTGTAAGCGTTGGATCGAATGGTGCACCCACCACGCCATCAATGCGCCGATCAGCAAAGCAATCAATAACAGTAAACCGCCTGCCCACAGAATGCGGTTTTCCGAACGGGTAATCACGGGCATCAGTGTGCGGTTGGGTTTGGCGACGGTGAGTGAGCCGATGATCTGTCCATCCTGCAGGATGGGCGCGGCGACGTGCATCACGCTGGTGCTGCCGTCGTTGGGGTCGGCGCGGGTGGAGCGCACGCCGTATTGGCCGCGCAGTGTGAGGTAAACGTCGTTCCAGCGGGAGTAATCCGCGCCCACATCGGTGCCTGTGGAGTCATAGATGACGATACCACGCGCATCGGTGGCGTACACGCGCAGGGTCACGGCCGATTTTTCTATGCCGGAAATATTGGCTTTGATGTCATCCTTTTGCACGTCGCTTAGGGCTTGCGCCAGCGCGCCGTGCTGGATGTTGTGCTGGCGTACATCTTGTTGGGCGATCTGTGCCAACACATGCGCGGTGTCCACCAGTGCATCTTCGGTGGTTTGACGCACGCCGGGTTTGATTTCCTCAACAAAAATATTCAGAACAAACCATGCGGCGATGGCCACAAGCAGGCAGTAGCCGAACAAAATGCGTAAGCTGATTCTCATCGTGACTCATCCTCTGTGACGCTGATGCTGTAACCCAAGCCGCGGTGGGTCTGGATGGGATTGAGCGTCTCGTTGACGGCGCGCAGCTTTTGCCGCAGGGTTTTGATGTGGGTGTCCACAGTGCGATCCAGCGTGTCCAATGCGTTTTGCCAGACCAAATCCATGAGCAATTGGCGCGGGAAAATCCGCAACGGTTCGGACAGCAAAGTGCTGAGTAATAAAAATTCGTAGCGCGTCAGGGACAAAACCTGCCCGCAGTACAAGACCACGCCCTGCGTTTCGCGCACTTCAAACAAGCCACCCGAGTGCGCGCTGGCCGGATGAGAGGCACGGGCATCGGGTGTTGCGGCGTTGTGCTTGTGATAGCGGCGCAACACGGTGCGCACACGGGCGCAGACCTCGCGCGGTGAAAACGGTTTGGCGATGTAATCATCCGCGCCCATTTCCAGACCGACGATGCGATCGATTTCTTCTGCACGCGCGGTGAGAAACAGCAGCGGCACATCGTAGCGAGCCAAAACCTGACGACAGACCTCAAAGCCATTGATGTCCGGCAGCCCAATATCCAAAATCAGCAGGCTCGGCTGTTCCAATGCCAGCGCATCAAGCATGACCTGCCCGCGTTCAAACCAACGCACGGTGAAACCATCGGTTTGCAGGGCGTAGATTAAGGTGTCGGCAATGGCCGCTTCGTCTTCAATTAACCAGATGGTATGTGCGGTACTCATGAGGGTCTCAACGGGGTTGATTTGCAAGATCGCGACATCCACGATGCCTGATGGTGAAAATCATACCCACTCTGCGTGAAGTCTGTGTGTGTTTTGCGCGGATTATTTACCGATACAAAAACTGGAGAAAATCACCCCGAGCAAATCGTCGGAAGTAAATTCGCCGGTGATGGTGTTGAGCTGCTCCTGCGCGAGGCGCAGCTCCTCGGCGAATAAATCGAGCTTTTGATCCTGTGTCAGTGCGTGCGCGTAGGCCATTTGCAGGTGCTCGTCGGCCGCACGCAGGGCGGTGAGGTGGCGTTCGCGCGCGATGAAGGTGTCGGTTTGCGTGGTTTCAAAGCCGACGATGTGCAGCAGACGTGCGCGCAGCTCGGATAGCCCTGTACCGGTTTTCGCGCTGATGGCGAGGGTGTCGGCGTCGTCGGCTGGCGCGGTGGCGTTCAGATCAATTTTATTGCGTAGGGTGAGGAAGGGCGCATGTGCGCCGATGCGCTCGCGCAACTGGGTCAACAGTGCGTCGTCTGCATGTGCGGCGGGCGTATTTTCATCATTGCGCGCGTCGGTCAGGTGCAGTACCACGTCGGCATTCTCCACCGCCGCCCATGTGCGCTCAATACCGATTTTTTCCACCACGTCTTCGGTCTCGCGCAGACCGGCGGTGTCGATGATGTTCAGCGGTACGCCGTCAATTTGGATGGATTGGCTGACCGTGTCGCGCGTCGTGCCGGCGATGTCGGTGACGATGGCGATGTCTTTTTCCGCCAGCGCGTTGAGAAGTGAGGATTTACCAACATTCGGTTGGCCGACCAAAACCACGTTCACGCCGTTGCGCAAAATCGCGCCTTGTTTGGCTGATTGCAGCACTTGGCCAAGCTGGGTTTGGATGCGATCGAGTTGGCCAAAAGCGTCGGCTTTTTGTAAAAAGTCGATTTCTTCTTCGGGAAAATCCAGCGTCGCTTCAACCAGCATACGCAGATGAATGATCTGCTGCACCAGCGTGTGAATTTTGCTGGAGAATTCGCCCGAGAGCGAGCGCACCGCGCTTTTCGCGGCGGATTCGGTGGCGGCTTCGATCAGATCGGCGACGCCTTCGGCCTGCGCCAAGTCCATTTTGTCATTGAGAAAGGCGCGCTGGGTGAATTCGCCCGCGTGCGCGAGGCGGATGTTCGCAATGGCGTTCAGACAACGCCGCAGCAACAGTTGCATGACCACGGGGCCGCCGTGTCCTTGCAATTCGAGCACATGCTCGCCGGTGTAGGAGTGCGGCGCAGGGAAATACAGCGCGATGCCGTGGTCAATCGCTTGGCCGTCTGCATCGTAAAATGCGCCGTAATGCGCATGCCGCGATGTCAGTGTACGCTGACATATTTGCTCAGCCAGCGCCAAGATGCTCGCTTGCGAACCCGATGCGCGAATCACACCGATGCCGCCGCGACCGGGTGCGGTGGCGATGGCGACGATGG